>DATMSN010000238.1:0-2538 GCA_035565375.1 Duganella sp.
GCTCCCTGCGCGCCACCGCGGCCACCTCGGTCGAGGCGCAGCTGACCGTGGTCAGCGGCCGCCTGCTGGTCGCCAACACCTACGGCTCGCCCAACAGCAGCGCGCCGGTCGACGCCAGCGCCCAGTACTACATGCCGGTCGGCTACGTGTTCAATCCGCTGGTGCAGCTGACCAGCGGGCCGATCGCCGACTTCATCACGTTCAACAACTGCCTCAAGGGGCTCGCCGGACGCTGCCCGTCGATGAAGGCGGCCGCCTCGCCCGCCACCTTGACGCTCGCCTACGGCAAGGGCACGTTCCGGATCGCCCCGCCCAGCCCGGTGACGACGACGATGGGCACGGTGGACGTGTCGCTGGGATCGCTGATCTACTACCTGCCCGGCAGCGCCGGCCGCGCCACCTTCGGCATCTACCGCTCCGGCCCGGTGATCTACCGGCGCGAGGTCTACTAGGCGCCACCAGGCGCTGGCGGGCGCGCGCCTGCAAAGGCGCGCGAAACAAGGTACGATGGCCGCTTTTCTGCCCCCACAAGGAAAGCCATGGAAACCAATTCGAAGTGGATCGACATCGACGCCGCCGACGGCAAGTTTGAAGCCTATCTGTCCCTGCCGCGCTCGGGCAAGGGCCCGGGCATCGTGTTGCTGCAGGAAATCTTCGGCGTCAACCAGCACATCCGCAACGTCGCCGACCAGTACGCCGCCGACGGCTACGTGGTGCTGGCGCCGGACCTGTTCTGGCGCGAGGGCGCCCACATCGAGCTGGGCTACGACGGCGACGGCTGGAAGCGCGCCGTCGAGCTGATGAACGCCACCGACGTCGACCGCGCCCAGGCCGACATCGCCGCCACCGTCAAGACGCTGCGCGCGCTCGACGCCGTCGGCGCCCACAAGGTCGCCTCGCTCGGTTTCTGCTTCGGCGGCAAGCTGTCCTACCACACCCTCGCCAACGGCCTGGTCGACGCCGGCGTGTGCTACTACGGCGGCGGCATCCAGAACGCGCTCGAGCGCGCCGACCAGATCAAGGCGCCGATGCTGATGCACTTCGGCGGCGCCGACAGCCACATCCCGGCCGACGCCGTCAAAAGCATCGCCGAGCGCTTCGACAGCAACGACCAGGTCGAGATCCACGTCTACGAGGGCGCCGAGCACGGCTTCAACTGCAACCACCGCGACAGCTACCAGCAGCGCGCGGCCGCGCAGGCGCACGGCCACACGCTGGTGTTCCTGGGCGAACAGCTGTAAAGGACCGCCATGGCACGCCTGACCCTGGACTTCCCCGAGGACCAGTACTATTTCGAGACCCGGATGACGGTGCGCAGCACCGACATCAACGCCGCCAACCACCTGGGCAACGACTCGATGGTCTCGATGCTGTCCGAGGCGCGCGCGCTGTTCCTGGCGCACTACGGCGCGCCGGAGATCGACGACGACGGCCTCGGCACCATCGTCACCGACCTGGCGACGACCTACCGCGCCGAGGCGCACGTGCGCGACGTGCTGCGCTTCGAGGTGGGGGTGATGGACTTCAACCGCTACGGCGGCGACATCACCTTCCGCGTCACGCGCCCGGCCGACGGCAAGCTGATCGCCATGGCCAAGTACGGCTTCGTGTTCTTCAACTTCCAGCAAGGCCGGGTCGAACCGGTGCCGCCGGCCTTCCTGGCCCACTTCCCCAAGGTCAACCGGATCGGCTGAGCGGCCCGGCGGCTCAGCGCCCGGCCACCTTCGGCACGATGGTCTTGCCGAACCATTCGTCGATCATCTGCTTCTCGTAGCGCAGCGGGTCGCTGTCGGAGTGGCGGCCCAGGCGCTGCTGGTAATTCATGTTCGACAGGTGCTCGTCGCCGCTGCGCAGCACCTGGCCGTTTTCCTCCAGCGTGTACCGCAGGTGCATTTGCGGCCAGTCGGCGCCGCCCCGCATGATGCGGATGTCCTCGCCGCCGCTGCGGCGCGGCCACAGCTGTCCGGCCAGGTCGATGTCGAGCACCTCGATCTTGAGGTGCTGGCCGGCCGGCAGCCGCTTGTCGAGCGAGGCGAAATACTGCGCGAACTCCTTTTCCAGGCGCTCGCGCTCGATCGGGCTGCGCGGCATGTCGGTGAACTCCTCCGGCTTGACGAACGTCACGCTCACGTCCGCCCACGCGGCGCCGCTGGCCAGCAGCGCCACGGCGGCGGCCAGCAAGGGTTTTGTCATCAGGCGCATGGTGCGACTCCTCCACAGGTTGATGACAAATAATATAGCCCTTTTCGACGGCCGCCGCCCGGCCTGAATCGATTTGTTACCAATGCCCGCGCCCGGCGCACCGGGCCCATGTCACGCCCCTGTCATAACAGATCGCTAAGATTGCGCCCGTCGAGGCAACGCCGCGCCTCGTATGATGCCGCGCCGCCGCCGGCACATGGAATGGCCCATATTAATAACAGGATCTACCAATGACCGAGTCCCTCGATCTGTCCCGCCGCCGCCTGGTTCAACTGCTGACCGGCGCGCCGCTGCTGCCGCTGGCCGGCGGCAGCCTGGCCGCCACCCTGCTGACCG
>DATMSN010000239.1:0-5171 GCA_035565375.1 Duganella sp.
CGACAACAAGAGCGTGATGGAAACGGTGCGCTACAACGCCGGCCTGGACGCCGCGCAGGGCTACTTCTTCAACCAGGGCCTCAATCCGGGCAGTCCGGACAAGGCGCTAATGTCGACCCCGACCAAAAGATGACCGACGGACGCAAAGCGTGAAGTCACGAGCAATCACGTAGGGCGGATTAGCGGGCGAGGCCCGCTAACCGCCCTGGGGCCTATCGAAGGAGCGCCCTACCTGCCGGTAGGGCTTAAGAGCGCAGCGTAATCCGCCAAGCGCCGTCCGAGGTCCAGGCGACCCGACCGTTATGCGCGTGACCGCACGGTAATGTAGCTTCCCGCGCAGTATGGTGCTCCAATAATAAAGGAGCACGATATGATCCTCGCGATAATCCTCGTCATACTGATCGGCGTTCCCGCCGTCATCCTCGCCACGCCTGCGCTGCGCCGCAGCCTGGTCACACCACACATCTTCGCGCTGTTCAAGCGCATCCTGCCCGCCATGTCCGACACCGAGCGCGACGCGCTCGAAGCTGGCACCACCTGGTGGGACGCCGACCTGTTCTCCGGCCGCCCCGACTGGAACAAGTTCATGAAGCTGCCGCGCCCGACGCTGACGGCCGAGGAGCAATCGTTCCTCGACCACGAGGTGGGCCACCTGTGCGAGCTGGTCGACGACTGGGAAGCGACCCAGGTCTGGCAAGGCCTGCCCGCCCCGGCCTGGCAATACGCGCGCGACAAAGGCTTTCTCGGCATGATCATTCCGAAGCAGTACGGCGGCAAGGCGTTCTCCGCCTACATGCATTCGCAAGTGGTGATGCAGCTGTCGACGCGCTGCTCGGCGCTGGCCGTGCAGGTGATGGTGCCGAACTCTCTCGGCCCGGCCGAATTGCTGCTGCACTACGGCACCGAGGAACAAAAGAACCACTATCTGCCGCGCCTGGCCGCCGGCACCGACATCCCCTGCTTCGCGCTCACCAGCCCCTACGCCGGCTCCGACGCCGCCGCCATTCCCGACACCGGCGTGGTCTGCATGGGCCGCTTCGAGGGACGCGAGACGCTAGGCCTGCGCATCACCTGGAACAAGCGCTACATCACGCTGGGACCGATCGCCACGCTGCTCGGCCTGGCCTTCCGCGTGGTCGATCCGGACGGCCTGCTGCCGGACGGCTCCAGCACCGGCATCACCTGCGCGCTGATCCCGACCACCCATCCGGGCGTGGTGATCGGCCGCCGCCACTGGCCGCTGAACGCCGTGTTCCAGAACGGCCCGACCAGCGGCGACGATGTCTTCATCCCGATGGAATGGATCATCGGCGGCCCGCGGCAGATCGGCAAGGGCTGGCGCATGCTGATGGAGTGCCTGGCCGCCGGCCGCGCGATCTCGCTGCCGTCGGCCAGCGTCGGCACGGCCAAGCTGGCGGTGCGCGGCACCAGCGCCTATTGCGCCATCCGCCGCCAGTTCAAAACCTCGATCGGCAAGTTCGAGGGCGTGCAGGAGGCGCTGGCCCGCATGGGCGGCAACCTGTACATGATGGACGCGACGCGCAAGCTGTCGGCGCTGGCCGTCGACCTGGGCGAAAAGCCGGCCGTGGTCTCGGCCATCGCCAAGTACCACGTCACGGAGCGCGGCCGCGCGGTCGTCAACGACGGCATGGATATCCTGGGCGGCAAAGGCATCTGCATGGGACCGAGCAATTTCCTCGCCCGCGCCTACCAGCAGATCCCGATCGCCATCACGGTGGAAGGCGCCAACATCCTCACCCGCTGCCTGATCATCTTCGGCCAGGGCGCGATCCGTTCGCATCCCTACGTGCTCAAGGAGATGCGGGCGACCGCCGACACCGACCACCGCAAGGCCCTGCACGATTTCGACGCCGCCTTCTTCGGCCACATGCGCTTCGTCTGCGCCAACGCCGCGCGCGGCCTGTGGTACGGGCTGACCGGCGGCGCCACCGCGCCGGTGCCGGAGCAGGCGGCCGGCGAAATGGCGGGCTACTATCGCGCCATCGGCCGCCTGTCCACCGCGTTCGCGCTGATGACGGACGTGTCGATGTTCGTGCTGGGAGGGGAATTGAAGCGCCGCGAGCGCATCTCCGGTCGCCTGGGCGACGCGCTGTCGCAGATGTATCTGATCAGCGCCACGCTGAAACGGTATGAGGACGACGGCCGCCAGCAAGCCGACGCGCCCTACGTCCACTGGTCGGTGCGGGACGCGCTGCACAAGGCGCAACTGGCGCTGCACGGCGTGCTGGAAAACTTCCCCAACCGCCCCGCCGCGGCCCTGGCGCGCTTGCTGATGTTCCCGTTCGGGCTGCCATACGCGCCGCCGTCCGATGAACTGGGCAGCGCCGTGGCGAACGCGATGCAAACCGCCGGCGCGAGCCGCGAACGGCTGCTGGCCGACGGCTTCCTGGCCGACGATCTGCGCGATCCGGTGGCGTGCGGCGAACTGGCGTTCGGCCTGCTGCCGCAGGTCGAGGCGATCGAACACCGCCTCAAGCCGGCGGTGCGCGCGGGCCAGCTGGACGCCATCCCGCAAAGCCTGCCGGAGATGGAGCAATGGACCACGCGAGCCGCCGCCAAGGGCCTGGTGACGCCGGAGGAACGCCGCGCCTTGTCCGACTTCGCCCGCTTCACCGACCTGTCGGTACGGGTGGACGACTTCCCGCCCGACCTTAACGCCGCCGACGACGCCGACAAGCGCTGGCGGATGGCGGCGCAGGAAGCGGCGGTCGAAGCCTGATTACTTCGCGGCGTTGACGATCCCGGTGATCACATCGGGATACGCCTGGGTGCCGTTGGAACGATTGAACAATCCCGAGGCGTGGTTGCCGGTGTAACCGCTATCCCAATACATCGGCACCACGCCGCGCTTGAACGCCGCCTGGGTAATATACTGGTTCCACAGCTTGCGGTATTTGCCCGCCGCGTCCACATTGCTGCGCAGGTTGGCCGAATACTCGCCCAGGATCACCGGCACGCCCTTGTCGATGAAATTGGTCTTCATCTTCTGGAACTGGGCGTCGGTGTACGACTCGTTGGCCCAGGTTTCGGTGGCGGACGGATTGGTGGCGCTCGCGCCCCACTGCCAGATGGTGTCGCTCTCGTTCAGCGTGAAATTGTACGGATCGTAGTAATGCACCTCCATCATCAAGCGGCTGGCCACCGAGTCGGTCGGCAGCGTGGCGTTGCAGCCCACCGTGTAATCGATATTGGTCAGGTAGCCCTGCACCACCAGGTGCCGCTGCGTGTTGTTACCGCCGGTGGCGCGAACGGCATTGACGAAGGTCTGCAAGAAACTCTTCTGCACGGTGCAGTTCTCCGTCGTCGGCGCGCTGAACACCCCCTCGATGTTGGTCTCGTTGGTGCCGGCGAACAGCAGGTAGTCGTCGTAGTATTTGAAGTTGTTGCCGATCTGGGTCCAGAACTTGTTCAACCGCGAGTTCACCGCCGCCTGCTGGGCGTACGAAGGCTGCATCCAGCCGCCGTCCCAGTGGACGTTGATGATCACGTACAGGCCGGCGGCGCGCGCGTAGTCGACCACCTGCGTCACGCGCGACATCCAGCTGGCGCTGATGTTGTAGTTGGAATCCGCGTACTGGCTCCACGAGACCGGAATCCGCACGCTCTTGAAGCCCGCCGCCTTGACGCCATTGAACAGCGCCTGGTTGGCCGCCGGATTGCCCCAGGCGGTCTCGCCGCCGATCGCCTCCAGCGAGTTACCCATGTTCCAGCCGGGCGACATCAACTTCGACATCTGAAGGCTGGTCAGGCTGCGCACCGCGCCGGCGCGCACTGCCGTCGCCGCGCCGGAATCGTAGCTGCCGGCGCTGGTGGTGAACTTGATCCAGTACCAGTAGGTCGTACCCTGGACCGGCGTGGTGTCGGTGTAGCTGGTGGTCGACGCCGACAATATGGCCAGCCTGCCGCGACCGGCCGTATTGCTGTCGGTGTCGCGATAGACCTGGACGCCGGTGACGGCGCCGCTGACGGTCCAACTCAGTTTGATATTATCCGACGTACCGGTCGCGCTGAGGCAAACGGTCGCGCCGCCGCCACTGCCGCAATTTTGCGCCTGAGCGAGCGGCCCCGCGCCCAGCGCGAGGAGGAAAAGCACCATCGATAAAAAGGGTTTCATCATGTGACCTTTCATGGTTACTTGGTTAGGACTTCCGACGCGATGCTGCAAAACCCGTCATCAGCAATCCTGCCGCCAGCAGGACCGTGCCGCCCGGCTCCGGCACCGGGTTGGCCGGCCCCACCACCGGGCCGATGGCGGAGATCGACAAGTCGTCCATCACGAACCAGCCTTTGTCGCGTGTGATGGTCAACCGCGATACGTTGGCGAAGCTGGCTTGCACCCAGCTGTAGCTGCCGTTGATGGCGATATTCCCGGTGCTGCCTATCAGCTGGTTCGCCGCATCGTAGGCGCTGATGTTGATCCACGTCGCCTTCGAACCGTTGGTGGCGGGCGTGGCGAACCATGCGCCGTTCAGATTGAAGGCGGTGTCGCTGCTGACGCCCAGGTTGTTGACGCCGAATCCATTGGACACGAACTGCGTGCCCGAATGGGCCGCGTTGCCGTAGCCGTTGACGGCGGTATCGCCCAGGTACCAGCTGTTGGTCCAGCTCAGGCCCTCGTACGGGTTGTATTTGGAGAGCGACGACAGCTTGCCGCCCGCGCTTACGTCGTCGAAGCTCACCACTGCCGCTTGCGCCGGCGACGCCAGCGCCAGGACGGCGCCAGCCAGGAAACCAATCAGTATTTTTTTCATTGTCTTCGTCTCCATTTATTTACAAGCGTCGCCGGTGACGACCGGAATCGCCTCGCCGCTGACCGTCATGCCGAATTCCGCCGTGTCGCCGGGCTGGATGTTCTGGTTCCAGCTCTGGTTCGGGGTGGCCGTGTAGGTTGGCGGCGCGCCGGTCACGTCGGCGTTCCAGAAGCCCTGGACGGCCGAATTGTCGGTATAGGTCCAGCTGACCGACCAGCCATTGACCACGGTCGAACGATTGTTCTTGATGCGCACCGCCGCGTTGTAGCCGCCGGACCAGGAGGCCGTGACCACGTAGCTGCACTCGTTGACCGGTTGCGGCGTCACCACCGGCGGGCCGGCGGTCACCGGCGTCACCAGCACTTCGCCGCCGGTCACCGCCGGCGTGCCGTAGGCGAT
>DATMSN010000240.1:0-1719 GCA_035565375.1 Duganella sp.
ACCCGCCTGCGACAGCGGCTCGGCCAGGGCATCGAGCTGATGCCGCTGGCCGTGCGCCCGGCGGAATGCTACCAGCCGCGCCAGAGCTACATCTTCGCGCCGTCGCAATGGGGCGGCGCCTGCGAGGCGATCCGCGTGCGCCTGCGCGACGGCCAACTGCTCAAGCTGTCGATCCTGCCGCCTCCCGAGAAGCCGGCCACCGCCTACAGCGAGATGCTGGCGTTGCTGCCGTTCCTGTTCAGCGTCGCGGCGCTGGCCTATCTGGTCACGCGCATGACGATGCGCCCGCTCAAGCTGCTGGCGCAGGCCGCCAAGGACCTGGGCAACGACATCAACCATCCGCCGGTCGTGCTCAGCGGCGCGGCCGAGATCCGCCAGGCCAGCGCCGCCTTCAACGCCATGCAGGCGCGCATCCGCCAGCACATCATGCAGCGCACGCAGATGCTCGCGGCCATCACGCACGACCTGCAAACGCCGCTCACGCGCCTGCGCCTGCGGCTGGAAAAGGTCGACAACCCGGACCTGCAGGAGCGCCTGATCGACGACCTGTCGGCCATGCAGCAGATGGTCAAGGAGGGCCTGGACCTGGCGCGCAGCATGGACACCACCGAGACCATGCAGGCGCTCGACCTCGATTCGCTGCTCGACAGCGTCTGCAGCGACGCCACCGACAGCGGCCAGCCGGTCGAATTGAACGGCAAGGCCGGCATGGCGCTGATGGGCCGGCCGCTGGCGATCCGCCGCTGCCTGGTCAACCTGATCGACAACGCCGTCAAGTATGGCCATCACGCCCACGTGACCGTCGAGCGGCTGGCGGGCGCGGCGCGCATCCGCATCCGCGACGGCGGCCCCGGCATCGCCGACGACCAGATGGCGCGCGTGTTCGAACCGTTCTACCGCATCGAGACGTCGCGCTCGCGCGAGTCCGGCGGCACCGGCCTGGGCTTGACCATCGCCCGCAACATCGCCGAGCAGCACGGCGCCAACGTGGTGCTGGCCAACCACGCCGACGGCGGGCTGGAGGTGACCCTGGTGGTGCCCGAATACTACGCCGGACGCTGAGCGCGCCCGGCTTTTCCCGGCCGGGTAAAAAAGCCACACCGGCCCGGACCGCGCGGTTTTCCATATAGAACCATGCGACAATGCTTCGCCCTTGTGCACTAGGGCAATAAATTCAGCAACAATTCCAGCAGTAAAACCTGGCTCAAAACACATGAAAAAATCTTCGTTAGCATATTTGGTGGGCGCCCTCGTCATCGTCGTCGGCGGCGTCTGGTACGCCACGCACGGGGCGTCGGGCCAGCAGGGCGGCGCCCAGTCGAAGAACGGTCCACAGGGGCCGACCACCGTCAGCGTCGTCGCGCCCACGCGCCGCGACGTCGCCGTCGTGCTGCAAGCCAACGGCACGGTCACGCCGGTCAGCACCGTCGACCTGCATCCGCAAACGACCAGCACCATCGCCAAGGTCCACATCAAGGAAGGGCAGTTCGTCAAATCCGGCGAGCTGATGTTCACGCTGGACGACCGCAGCCAGCGCGCCAACGTGCAGAAGGCGCAAGCCCAGGTCGCGCGCGACCGCGCCACCCTGGCCGACGCCGAGCGCCAGCACCAGCGCGCGCTGGAACTGCTGGCGCAGAAATTCGTCGCCCAGGGCGCCGTCGACACGCTCAAGAGCCAGGTCGATTCGGCCCGCGCGCTGCTCGACGCCGACATCGCCGC
>DATMSN010000241.1:0-2174 GCA_035565375.1 Duganella sp.
TCGGCGCCGGCCGCGGGCTTCGTCGACGGCGCGTCGCGCACCACGCGCCCGTCGCGCAATTCGATGATGCGGTGGGCATGGGACGCAACGTCGGCGTCGTGCGTGACGAGGATCACCGTGTGGCCCGCCGCGTTGAGTTCGCCCAGCAGCGCGAGCAGCTCGGCGCCACTTTCACTGTCGAGCGCTCCGGTGGGCTCATCGGCCAGGATGATGCGGCCGCCGTTCATCAGCGCCCGGGCGATGCTGACCCGTTGTTGCTGTCCTCCCGAGAGCTCGTCGGGCTTGTGTGACAGGCGCTCGCCCAAGCCCAGGCGGTGCAGCAGATCCATGGCGCGTTGGCGCCGCCCGCGGCTGCCGTAGCCCGCATACACCGCGGGCAACTCCACGTTGCCGACGGCATCCAGGTGCTGCAGCAAGTGATAGCGCTGGAAAACGAAGCCAAAGGTTTCGCGGCGCAGCGCGGCCGTGTCGTCGGGCGAAAGCCCGGCCAGATCATGCCCGTCCACGCGGAGCCGTCCGCCGCTGGGCTTGTCCAGGCAGCCCAGCAAATTCATCAGCGTCGATTTGCCCGAGCCGGAGGGGCCCATGATGGCCACCATCTCGCCTTGCTCGATGCGCAGACTCACCTCGTCGAGCGCGCGCACGTCCGCGCCGCCAAGCGCGTAGTGTCGTGATACCCGTTCCAACTCGATTAAGGACATGATGGCGCCGCCATGGTCTGGTTAATGAAGGGGAGGGGGGGCGTCGGTGCCGGTGGGGACCAGCAACACGCGCTCGCCCGGCCTCAAGCCGTCGAGGACTTCGGCGTGGGTGGCGTCGCGCAGGCCGATGCGCACGGCACGTGGACCGGCTTTACCGTTGGCATCGAGCACTTGCACGGTATAACGGCCGTTGGCGTCGCGATTGCCCAGCGCCACGATGGGAACGGCCGGCACCTGGCTGGCCTTGGCCACCTCCAGCTCCACTTTGACGGTCATGTCGCTGAGCAGCTGGTGATCGGCGTTGTCGATGTCAAACAGCACGTTGTAAAACAAGGCGTTGCCGATGCGTTCGGGGATGGGCTGGATCACCCGCACCTTGCCCTCGTAGCGTCGGGCGTTGGTGGCCAGCGTGGTGACGTGCGCGGTCTGTGCCGTCCTGATCAGACCGATTTCGGCCTCGGCAACACGGGCCTTGACGGTCATGGTGTCCAGTTGCGCCAGCGTTAGCAGCGTCGGCGCCATCTGCATCGCGTTGACGGTTTGCCCCTCCTGCACCGCGATGGACACCACTTCGCCGTCGATCGGGGCCGACACCCGGGTGAAGGTCAGCTTGAGTTGCTTGTCGATCAGGTCCGCGCTTCTCTGCGCGAGCGTGGCGTCCTGGATTTGTTGTTCCGCCTCCAGCTTGGCAAGCTCGGTGTCGGCTTTCTCCTTGTCGAACGTGGTCGTCGCGTCCCCCGCGAGTAAGCGCTGTTGGCGTCCGGCCTCGCGCCGGGCGGCCTCCAACTCGATGCGCGCGCGTTTGGCGGTGGCGACCTGCTGGGCGAGCGCGGCCTCGGCCTGTTGCACGGCATTCCGGCCGGTATCGGAGTCAAGGCTCACCAGCAGCGCGCCAGTCTTGACCATCTGTCCTAGTTGCACGTGCATCTGCCGCACTTGACCGCTGACCTGCGCGCCGATGTCCACCTTGAGCCTGGGTTGCAACTGGCCGGTGGCTTGCACAAGTTGAACAATGTCGCCGCGGTTGACGATCGCGGACGGTGGCGCGGCCGGCTGCGCGCCGGCGCCTGCCCTATGGCCCCAAAGGACAAACACAGTCAATGCGGCTATCCCCAATCCCAATATTTTTCGCAGATGTACACGCAAATAGCGCCAACCTTTATCCATTGAAGACTCGTCAAAGCGGGCTGGGTTCATTCATATTTCTTTATTTGATGATCGGAGACTGCGGATCAAGTCTGATGACGGACTCGAACGCACGTCTCCAATCGGGATTCGGCGTGTCTGATAATGAGCTGCTATACAAGGGCGGCGGCATCGCGCCGCCGCTAGCCTTTTAAGATCGATCGAAACTCCAAAAGGCCCTGGATTGGTGACTTAGCAGGAACTCAGGCAGCTTTGTTCCGCGATATAGGCAGCCGAGGCGGCCGCCGCCTCGATGGCGACTACGCACGCGACCTTGCCCGCAGCGTT
>DATMSN010000242.1:0-10984 GCA_035565375.1 Duganella sp.
CGGAGATACAACCGGCTTAGAACTTGTAGTTCACGCCCGCGATGACGGTGCGGCCGTACTTGGCGTACTCGAGCTGCTGGGCACGATCGCCGTTGTAGGTTTCATACGCGGCGTTGCGCAGGTTGTTGACCTGCAGCACAAGGCCCATGCCCTTCATGGCGCCGCTGTTGAAGGTGTAGCCGATCTGGAAGTCGACGACGTTCTCGCCCACCACGTAGCGCAGCGCGCGGTCGTTCGAGAAGTTGCCGATCTCGCCGACGAAGTCGGAACGACGACGCTGGCTGATGCGCGTTTCGAAACCATTCTTCTCGTAGTACGCGGTCAGGTTGGTGGTGCGCTTGGACAAGCCCGGCAGCGGGATGTTCGAGCCGATGCTGCCGCTCGGATCTTCGATGCTGATCTTGCTGTCGGTGTAGGTGGCGCTGGCGCTCACGCCAAAGCCGTCAAGCACCGGTGTCAGCATGTTCAGCGGCATCGAACCGGACAGCTCCACACCCTTCAGGATGCCACCGTTGCCGTTGTAGGCGGCGGTGTAGTTGCCGGTGCGCGAGGCCAGCGGACGGCCGTCCGGCATCAGGTAGCCGGCCGGGAAGTAGCTGGAGAAATCGTAGCTCTTGGTCTGCGTGAAGATGTAGGTGTCCAGTTTCTTGAAGAACGCGGCGGCGGCGACATACGCTTTCTTGGCGAAATACTTCTCGTACGAGATGTCGAACGCCTTGGCGCGCCATGGGTCCAGCTGGGCATTGCCGCCGCTGGCGTTCGGCTCGCGCTTGGTGGTGTCGACGTTGATTTCCAGCGCCGAGCGCATCTGGTCCACCCGCGGGCGCGCCAGTTGCTTGGCCAGGCCGAAACGCACGGTCTGATCATGTTCGAAACCGAAGGCCAGGTTCAGGCTTGGCAGGAAATCGGTGTAGCTCTTGCCGTCGTGTACCGGCTTGATCTGGCTGCCGACCGGGGCGCTGTTGTCGACATAGCGCGAATCGGACGACTGGCTGGTGTTCTGCATCTGCACGCCGATGTTGCCGCGCAGGCTGACCGCCGGGCTCAGCTCCGCTTCGATGTTGGCCTTGGCGAAGCTGGTGACGACTTTCTCGTTGACGACCCACGCTTTCGGGATCAGGTAGGTCAGGTCTTCGCTCGGCTGGAACGACATGAACTGGCCGACCATGCCCGGCACGTTCCAGGTTGGAATCGAGCCGGCGCCGGCGAAGCCGAGATCGGCATTGCCATATTGCAGGCTGCCAGGCACGGACACCGGCGCGCCGACCAGGTTGATGCTGCCTTCCGGCTGACGCTTGCTCTTGCTGCGGTCGGCGTAGTTGACGCCGAAGTCGAAGCTGGAGAACGCTTTTTCCAGTGCGCCGCCGGCACGCACGTTGGCGGTCAGCTTGGCACCCTTCAGTTCGTCTTCCACGCTCGGCACCTTGCCGTAGCCGGAGCCGTAGATGGTGTTGCCGACGTACAGGTTGGCCGGGTTGCTGTAATCGAGCCCGGTGGTCAGACGCGAGTAGCCGCCGTTGCCGTAGCCCAGGTTGACCTTGTCGAGCAGGGCCGAGGCGCCGCCATTGCTGTATTGCAGGTTGTTTTCCAGGCTCAGCTCGTTGCGCTTGGCCTTCGAGTAGTTCAGGTCGGCGAAGATGGTGAAGTCGTTGTTGCGGAATTCGTTGCTCCAGCCCACGGCGCGGATATCATCCTTGCGCTTGTTGTACATGCCGCGCACCAGCGGGCGGACATTGTTGAGCGTGCCGCCGGCGATGGTGCCGTTGTTGACCTGGACCGGGTTGTAGTTCGACTCGCCCTGCTCCAGCGAAATTTCGAGCTGGTTGGCGGTTTCCTCGGCCTTGAAGCGCGACGCGTACACGTCGAGGATGCTGGTCCATTGCTTGTTCGGACGGTATTGCAGCACGCCCATCACGCCGTCGCGCTGGTTCTCACCGCTGCGGGCCACCGCCTTGATGCCGTTCGCTGCGAAGGTGCCGGCCGGCAGGCCGTTGCGCGCGTCGCGTTTCCATGGCTCGTACAGGCCGGTTTCATTCGACAGGATCGGCGTTTCCAGGTGCGCGTAACCGAGCGCGATGCCGATCGTGCGGTTGGCGAACTGGTCGATGTAGCTGGCGCTGAAGCGGTTGCCGGTGTCCTTGGCGTTGCCGATCTTGCCCAGCGAGTTCTTCTCGCCGCGGGCGTTCAACGCCACGGTGCGGCCCGAGAAGTTCAGCGGACGCACGGTTTGCATGTCGATGGTGCCCGACAGGCCCTGGCCGACCAGGCCGGCGTCAGGCGTCTTGTAGACCGTCACGCCGCTCATCAGCTCGGACGGGTATTGGTCGAATTCGACGCTGCGGTTGTCGCCGGTGCTGACCTGCTCGCGGCCGTTCAACAAGGTGGTGGAGAAGTCCGGCGACAGGCCGCGCACGCTGATGACCTGGGCGCGGCCGGCGACGCGCTGGGCGGCCAGGCCTGGCAGGCGCGAGATCGACTCGGCGATGCTGACGTCCGGCAGCTTGCCGATGTCTTCGGCGGAAATGGCTTCAACGATGGAGCTGGAGTCCTTCTTGACCGAGATGGCGCCCTCGATGCCGCGACGGATGCCCGAGACGACGACCGAAGCGATCGGCGCCTCGCCCGCGACCGGCGCGTCGGCGCTCTGAGCGTATGCCGGGCTGGCGAACGCTGCTACAAACAAAGCGCACCCCGCTGCGACCGGCTTCAATGGAAATGCAGCGGTCTTGCTGCGCTTATTTGCGAAAATACTCATTCAATGTCCCCTCAACACGACATAAATTAATCTCCCGCAACATCAGGCGCACCGCATTCGGGGCGTCACAACTACACGGGATCCAAGGAAAGCTGACGTTCTCAAGACGTTCTGGCAAGAATTTTGTACTAAAACTAGATTCACTGTCAATCAAACTTCTATTTACCTACGAATCGCCGGGCCTGGTCGCCAGCGGCCTCCCTATGAAGACGGCACGTCCGTTGTATTTCCACTACAAGACCCGGCCAAATCAAAAGTAGTAGAACTACATATTTTCCGAAAAAATGACGTGTTTTTGAAAGCAAATGTCAGTTTACTGTCGTCTTGCAAGTCCGCCGGCGGCTTGGGAGGGCGTGGAATTGCGGTCGAGCTCGACGTGATGCCAAAAAACCACACAGTTTCTGTATTTCGGGTAAATTTCGCTATGGACGACTGTTTGGCGGCGCCGGCATTCAAGCCAAATCGCCGAGAACGGCGCTAAAAAGACAAAATGCGGCCCCTGTAGTACGACTACTTAAGGGCCGGACAGGAGACCCAATGAAGAAAATCCTTGGAGCCGGCATGCTGCTGGCCAGCCTGCTCCCCGCGCTCGCCGGAGCGGCGGACTACCGCATCGAGCACATGGAGCCACCGCTATGGTGGACCGGCATGCATAGCGGCAAGCTGCAATTGATGGTGCACGGCCCGAAGATCGCCGATCTCGAGCCGGCGCTCAGCTATCCCGGCGTGCGCATCGCTTCGGTGTCGCGCGTCCCCAATAGAAACTATCTGTTCATCGATATGGAGATCGACGCGGACGCGGCGCCCGGCAAGCTCGAGCTGACATTCCGTCGCGGCGCCCAGACGCTACGTTATCGATATGAATTGCTGGCGCGCGACAAGAATTCGGCGCGGCGCATCGGCTTCAACAGCGGCGACGCGATCTACCAGGTCATGCCGGACCGCTTCGCCAACGGCGATCCGGCCAACGACGGCATCGCCGCCATGCCGGACAAGCCCGATCGCGCCAACGGCTCCGGCCGTCATGGCGGCGACATCAAGGGCATCGCCGATCACCTGGACTACGTGGCGGACATGGGCTACACCATCATCTGGCCGACGCCGCTGCTGGAGTCGAACATGCCGGCCTATTCGTATCACGGCTACGCCACCACCAACCACTATCGCATCGACCCGCGCTACGGCAGCAACGAGGACTACCGCGAACTGGTGGCGCGGGCGCGCGCCAAGGGGCTGGGCGTGATCCAGGACGTGGTGCTCAACCACATCGGCGGCAAGCACTGGTGGCTGCAGGACCTGCCCACGCCGGACTGGCTGACCTACCAGGGCAAGTTCGTGCCGACCGCGCACCACCGCACGGCGGTGCAGGACCCGTACGCGTCCGCCGAGGACAAGCGCAACTTCACCGCCGGCTGGTTCGCCGAGGGCATGCCGGATCTGAACCAGGCCAATCCCTTCGTCGCCACCTATCTTATCCAGAACAACATCTGGTGGATCGAGTACGCCGGCCTGGCCGGCCTGCGCGTGGACACCTACGGCTATTCGGATACCGCCTTCCTCAGCCGCTGGTCCGGCGCGCTGATGGCCGAGTATCCGCGACTCAATCTGGTCGGCGAGGAATGGAGCACGCTGGCCCCGGTGGTCGCGCACTGGCAGCGGGGCAAGCAGAATTTCGACGGCTACGTTTCGCACATGCCGAGCATGATGGATTTCCCGTTGGCCGACGCGCTGCGCCGGTCGCTGGCGGCGGCCGATGACGACGAGCGCGGCCTGACCGCCCTGTATGAGGCGCTGTCGCTCGACCACCTGTATCCGGATCCGGGCAACCTGGTGCTCTTCGAAGGCAACCATGACATGTCGCGCATCTACAGCGAACTGCACGCCGACGAGGACCTGTTCCGCATGGCGATGGCCTTCGTGGCGACCGCGCCGCGCATTCCGCAGTTTTATACGGGGACCGAAATCCTGATGACCAGCACCACCAAGGGCCGCGACGATCCGTCGTACCGCCAGGACTTCCCCGGCGGCTGGCGCGGCGACACCGTCAACGCCTTCACCGGCGCGGGCTTGAGCGCGCAGCAGTCGGCCGCGCAGGCCTATGTGAAGAAACTGCTCAACTGGCGCAAGGGCGCGGCCGTCATCCACCATGGCAGGACGATGCACTACGGGCCAGAGGCCAACACCTATGTCTACTTCCGCTACGATGACACCAAAAAAGTGATGGTCGCCCTCAACAAGAACAGGACCGCGACGATCCTGAAGACGGCGCGCTTCCACGAAATGCTGGGCGGTGCGCGCGCCGGCGTGGATGTCGCCACCGGACGGCGCGTGCCGCTGGACGGGGAAATCAAACTACCGGCGCGTTCGGCGCTGATACTGGAGATCGAACAATGACTTATCGCCTGACCGCGCTTTGCGCCGCGTTATCCTTTGCCATGCCGGCGGCGCTGGCGGCATCCGCCACCACCGCCAGCTATCCGACCTGGGACGGCAAGCAGGAGACCGTCCGCTACACCACGCCGGACGCCGGCGCCGCGCTGCGAAGCTACACGCAGGCGACCACGATGCGCGTGCGCGAGGGCGGCAAGCAGCAGGTGGCCTACCAGGAGTCGGCCGCGCTGCCGACCGTCCGCAGCGGCAGCCTCGCCTTCGACGCGCTGTTCGCGCTGGCCGGCGTGGAGATGAAGCAGGACTCGGTGAGCGAAATCCGCGACGGCAGCTACAACGGCGGCAAGGCCATCGCCTGCGAGTGTTTCGAGACCGGCGAGTTGTGGCATTACGTGTGGACCCGCGACCTGTCGTATGCCGCCTCGCTCGGCCTCGGCATGCTGGACCCGCAACGCGTGCGCAACTCGCTGGAATTCAAGCTGTCCGGCTACCGCGACGGCGTGCAGCCCGGCGCGCACGTGGCCGGCGGCGCCGACGGCCTGCAGATCATCCAGGACACCGGCAGCGGCGGCAGCTGGCCGGTCAGCACCGACCGTGTCAGCTGGGCGTTCGGCGCCGACGAGGCGCTCAAGGCGCTGCCGCCGAACCAACGCGGCGCCTTCGCCACCACCGCGTTGAAGGCCCTCGTCAACACGCTGGAGAACGACAGGGTCGCCGTCTACGACCGCGCCGATGGCCTGTACAACGGCGAAGAGTCCTTCCTCGACTGGCGCGAGCAAAGCTACGCCGCATGGATACCGGGCGACCTGGCCAGCATGGCGACGTCGAAGGCGCTATCGACCAACGCCGGCCACTACAAGGCGCTGACCTTGGCGGCGCAACTGGCGGCAGAACAGGGCGACAAGGCGCTGGCCGGCAAGTACGCGACATGGGCGGCTGATCTGAAGCGCGCGATCAACCAGCGCTTCTGGCAGGCCGACACCGGCATGTACAGCAGCCTGACCGCGGGCCATTTCGACGGCGCGCCGATGTACAAGTACGACTGGCTGGGACAGTCGCTGGCCATCGTCACCGGCATCGCCGACGAACAGCAGGCGCAAAGCATCCTGGCGCGTTATCCGCATGGCCCGCTCGGCGCGCCGGTCATCTATCCGCAGCAGACCGACACCGCGGTCTATCACAACCGCGCCATGTGGCCTTTCGTGACGGCGTATGGCCTGAAGGCGGCGGCAATGCACGGCAACGTGGCCGTGGCCGACGCGGCCTACGACACGCTGATGCGCGGCGCCGCGCTGAACCTGTCCAACATGGAAAACCTGGAATGGCTTTCCGGCCAGCCGATGCTGGAGGATAAGCGCAACGTCGCCGGCAAGCAGCTCGACCTGAGCGGCCCGGTGGTCAACTCGCGCCGGCAGCTGTGGTCCGTCGGCGCCTATCTGGGCATGGTGGTGGGCGAGGTGTTCGGTGTGCGGACCACCGACAGCGGCATCGCGCTGCGGCCGTTCGTCACGGCCAAGCTGCGGCGCGGGGCCTTCGCCGGCTCCGACGCGGCCACGCTGAACAATCTGACCGTGCGCGGCAAGCGTATGCGCGTCCGCCTTCTGCTGCCCGCCGCCGCGCCGGCGGACGCGCAAGGCTACTACGCGGTCGACGGCGTGACATTGAACGGCAAGGCGGCCACGCAATCGCTCGATTGGTCCGCGCTGGGCGACGACAACCAGATCGACATCCGGCTGGGCCAATTGCTGCCCGGACGGCAGGAAAAGCGCGACGTCGTCGCCAAGCCGCTGGTGGCGGATCAATCGGTGTACGCGCCGCCCGAGCCGCGCATCGTCAAACTGGAACGCGGCACCTACGGCTTCCCCACCCTGCATATCGCGTATCCGGGCGCCGGCAAAGGCGTGGTCTATAACATCTACCGCAACGGCAAGCTGGCGACCCGGCGCATCACGGCGAACAAATGGGCCGATCGCCGCGCGCCGGCGTCCGGCAAAGGCGACGGCGGAAACCTGTGCTACGCGGTGGAGGCGATGTACACCGGTTCCGGAAACCGCAGCCACCACAGCGCGCCGGTATGCCTCGACACCGGCGTGGAAATCGCCGCCGTCGACTCACGCGTACAGTCCAACATCGCGCCCGCGGATGGACGCATCGCCGGCTGGGGCAAGCCGTCCGACAAATTCGCGGTGCGCGACATCAAGGTGGCGCGCGACGGCAGCTACGCGCTGCAAATCAAATACCGCAACACCGCGCACCAGATCAACCTGGGCATCAGCGGCGGCGTAAAATGGCTGTCGTTGAGGGATGATGGCGGCAAGGTCGTGGCCAGCGGCGTGGTGCAGCTGCCGCACTCGCCGGAGCGGGCCGGCCCGTCGTATTCGACGCCGATCCGCGCCGCGCTCAAGGCCGGCCGCTACCGCCTGGAACTGGAGGACCACTACAATATGACCTACCTGAAAAGTAACACCACCTACAGCGATGCCGGTGGCGTGAAAGGGCCGTCGAATCAGTTCGACATCCACGGCGTGCGCGTGATGCCGGTCGCGCCGGTGGATCAGGCCGGCGCCGAAACCGCCGCCGCGACCGCGCCGGCCGGCACCATCCGCATCGTCGAACAGTTCGCGTCGCCGCAACTGGGCAACAGCCGCAATCTGCGCATCTACCTGCCGCCCGGGTACGACGCCAATCCACAGCGCCGCTATCCGGTGCTGTACATGCACGACGGCCAAAACCTGTTCGACGCCAAGACCGCCTCGTTCGGCGTCGCGTGGGACATCGGCGCCACCATGGACCGCCTGATCGCCGGCGGCGCCATCGAGCCGGCCATCGTCGTCGGCATCGACAACACCAAGGACCGCATGGACGAATACACGCCCTGCTGCGATTCGAAACACGGCGGCGGCAAAATCGACGCCTACATGGCCTTCATCGTCGATACCGTCAAGCCTTGGGCCGACGCCAACCTGCGCACCCTGCCCGACCGCGAACACACCGCCATCATGGGGTCGTCTCTGGGCGGGCTGGCTTCGGTGTACATCGCGCAGCGGCATCCGGAGATATTCTCCAAGGCCGGCGGCGTATCGGGTTCGTTCTGGTGGAATGACGGGGCGTTCATCAAGAACGTGCCGGCGCGCCAGCCGGTCAAGTTCTACATCGACGCCGGTTCCAAAAAGGACGGCATCGAGCACACGCTCAAAATGCGCGACGCCATGCTGGCGCGGGGCTACAAGCTGAACGAGGATCTTTATTTTTACGAATCGCCCGACGGCGTCCACAACGAGCAATCGTGGGCGGCGCGCGTGCACCTGCCGCTGACGTGGTTCTTCGCCGCTACGAAGTAATCGGTTCGATGCGCCGGTCGCGGTTGGCCAGCAGCGCTTCCACCTCGCCGGGCGGCACGGCGGGGCTGAGGCAGAAGCCGAACGCCTCGTCGCAGTCCATCGCCATCAGCCGCGCCAACTGGTCGCCGGTTTCGACGCCGCCGGCCAGCACCCGCATGTTGAGCGTATGCGCCATCGCGATGATGGCGCGCACCATCGAGCCGTAGGCGCTCCGCTTGGCGCCGCCCGGCGTATCGGGCGGATGCCGCGTGCCCTGCAGGTCGTCGATGAAGCTCTTGTCGACCTTGACCACGTCGACCGGGAAGCGCCGCAGATAATTGAGCGAGGCGTAGCCGGTGCCGAAATCGCTGATCGAAATGCGCACGCCAAGCGCCTTCAGCTGCCGCAGCGTGCCCTCGCAATTCTGGTTGCGGTCGATCAGCATGCCCTCGGTGATTTCCAGTTCGATCAGGTGGCCGGGCACGCCGGCCTGCTCCAGTATCGCGGCGAGGCTGCGGGCGATGTCCTTCTGGTAGAACTGGCGCGGCGACAGGTGCACCGACACCGTCAGCGGATGGCCGCGCTCCATCCAGTGGCGCGCCTGCGCCGCCGCCGTCGCCAGCGCCCAGGCGCCGACCGGCAGTATCAACGCGCTCTCCTCCAGCACCGGCAGGAAATCGAGCGGCATCACCAGGCCGAGCTCCGGGTGGTTCCAGCGCAGCAGCGCCTTGACGCCGGTGATGCGTTGCTCCCGCAGATCGAGCCGGGGCTGGTAGGCGAGGATGAATTCCTTGTGCTCGAGCGCGTGCCTGAGCGCCGTCTCCAGGATCAGCCGCGAATAAGCCTTGACCTGCATGCTCGGCACGAAGCGCATGCTGGCGCCCTTGGCGCGCTGCTTGGCCGCGTACAGCGCCAGGTCGGCCTTCTCGACCAGCTCCTCGACGCGCTCGTCGTCGTCCGGATAGACCGCCACGCCCACGCTGGCGGTCACCTGCAGCGCCTGGCCGTGGATGGTGAACGGCACGCCGATGGCGGCGACGATCTTGTCGGCCACCTGCCGGGCATCGTCGGCGCCGCGCAGCTCCGTCAGCAGCAGGATGAACTCGTCGCCGCCCTGGCGCGCCACGGTGTCGACCTCGCGCACGCACTGGCGCAGCCGCTGCGCGAACTGCACCAGCACCTGGTCGCCGGCCTCGTGGCCGAGCGTGTCGTTGACGTGCTTGAAGTGGTCGATGTCGACGAACAACACCGCCAGCAGGCTCTTGTGGCGGCGCGCGCAGGCCATGCCGTGCTCGAGCTGCAGCTGGAATTGCAGCCGGTTGGGCAGGCCCGTCAGGCAGTCGTGATGGGCGATGAAGTCGAGCCGCATTTCGGTGTCGCGCTGGGTTTCCAGGGCGCCCTGCAATTGCGCACAGCGGCGGCGCAGCACGCGGGCGCGCGCTTCGCCGTACCACAGCGCCAGCAGACACGGTGTGAGGCCTATCAATGCCGGCAATAGGAGCTCCATGCGATCCCTCTTCGTCCCGTGCAGCGGTAAAGAGGGAATCATAATAGATACCGCCAGTCATCAACGCCCGTTCGACGGGGCGCTTGATGGGCGTCAAACCTTGTGCCGCCCGCTGCCTCAGGCGATTTGCAACGGACGCGGTTTGGCCGCCGGCAATTGCGGCGCATGGGCCTGCTCATCCAGCTTGAAGATGCTGACCGCCTCCGACAGGCTGGCCGCCTGTTGCGCCAGCGCGGCGGCGGCGGCGGCGGCCTGCTCCACCAGCGCGGCGTTCTGCTGCGTCACGCTGTCCATCTGCGACACCGCCTGGTTCACTTGCTGGATGCCTTGCGACTGTTCTTCGGAGGCGCTGGAGATCTCGTTGATGATGTCCGTGACGCGACGCACAGAGGTCACGATCTCTTGCATGGTGGCGCCGGCGGCTTCCACCTGGTCCGAACCCAAGGACACCTTCTGCACGGAATCGTCGATCAGGCCCTTGATTTCCTTGGCGGCGGCGGCCGAGCGCTGGGCGAGGGTACGCACTTCGCTGGCAACCACGGCGAAGCCACGGCCCTGTTCGCCGGCACGGGCGGCTTCCACCGCGGCGTTCAGTGCCAGGATGTTGGTCTGGAACGCGATGCCGTCGATGACGCTGATGATCTCGGCGATTTTCTTCGACGAGGCTTCGATGGCCGACATGGTGGTAACCACCTGGCCGACCACCTCACCGCCCTGCGAGGCGACGCCATGGGCGCCGATGGCGAGCTGGTTGGCCTGGCGGGCGTGTTCGGCGTTCTGGCGCACGGTGGAGGTCAGTTCCTCCATCGAGGCAGCGGTTTCCTCCAGGTTGGCGGCCTGCTGCTCGGTACGGCGCGACAGGTCGCTGTTGCCCGAGGCGATCTCGCCGGCGGCAAGCGTGATGCTCGAAGCGCTGGCCTGGATCTGGCTCACGATCTGGGTCAGCTGCGTAACCGTGGTATTGGCATCGTCACGCATGCGCGCGAACACGCCGTTGAACTGGCCGTCCATGCG
>DATMSN010000243.1:0-7111 GCA_035565375.1 Duganella sp.
GTTGCTGAGGAAGATGACGCCGCTGCGGTCGGCCAGCACGATGGCGTCGTCGCTGCTGCGCCAGGTGCGTTCGAAGTCGGCCAGGCTGATCTTGACGGCGACCACGCCGGTGACCGGTCCGCCCGCGCTGCCCCTGCCGTAGACCGGCTGGGCGATGAAATAGCCGGCCTCGCTGGTGCTGGTGCCGATGCCGTAGAAGCGCCCCGCCCTGCCCTTGAGCGCGGCATCGAAGTAGGGGCGGTAGGAAAAGTTTTTGCCGACAAAACCCAGCGGCTGGTCCCAGTTGCTGGCGCCGATGGTCAGGCCGTCGCGGTCCATCACGTAGATGGCGCCGACCTTGGCCTGTTGCTGGATGGTCTGCAAGGTGCTGTTCAAGCGATCGATCGCGCGCCTGTCGGACGGCTGCGCCAGCGCCTCGATCAAGTCGGGCTGGAAGCCGAGCACGAACGGCAGCGTCTCATATTTCTGCAGCAGCGATTGCAGGTCCGGCGCCATCAGTTGCAATTGGCGCTGGCCCTGCAGGCGCAGGTCGGCGCGGGCGCGCGAGGTGCCGGCGAAATACGAACCGGCGACCGCGCCAAGCGCGCACAAGGTCACGATCAGGATGAGCAGGGATTTGGGGGCACGCATCGGCAGATTCTACTGTAAGCCAGGCCACGGAACCACGTCGCGGATTGGGGCCGGCCCCGGAATGATACGGCCCCGTCGCGATTAATCGACCGCCGCCATCCGCATCTCGTCGTTGTGGTGGCGCTGCTGCTCCTCCATCACCAACTGGCCCAGCTCGCGCTTGAGGGCGTTGAACTCGGCGGCGGCCGGGTCGCGCAGGCGCGGCAGGTCGACGATCATGTCGCGCTTGACGGTGCCCGGCCGGTAGGTCATGACGACGATGCGGTCGGCCAGGTAGATCGCCTCCTCGATGCTGTGGGTGACGAAGATGATGGTCTTCTTGAGCTCGGCCCAGATGCGCAGCAGCTCGTCCTGCAGGTTGCGGCGCGTCAGCGCGTCCAGCGCGCCGAACGGCTCGTCCATCAGCATGATCGGCGAATCGAGCGCCAGCACGCGGGCGATGGCCACCCGCTGGCGCATGCCGCCCGACAGGTCTTTCGGGAACCGGTGGCGGAAGTCGCTCAGCGACAGCATCGCCAGCAGCTCGTCGACCTTGGCGGTGATCGCGGCTTGCTGCATGCCTTTGATCTCCAGGCCGAAGGCGATGTTCTTTTCCACCGTCATCCACGGGAACAGCGCGTACTCCTGAAACACCATGCCGCGCTCCGGCCCGGGGCCGGTGACGAGCTTGCCATCGGCGGTGATCGTGCCCGACGACGGCAGCGAGAAGCCGGCGATGGCGTTGAGCAGGGTCGACTTGCCGCAGCCCGACGGCCCCAGCAGGCAGACGAACTGGCCTTGCGGAATGTCGAGGTTGATGTCCTTGAGGGCGACGACTTCGCGGCTGTCGGTCTTGAAGACCTTGTTGACGCCGCTGACTTGAATATGGGTCGGATTCATCAGATTGGCCTTCATGTCAGTTCTCCAGACCGCGGTGCCAGCGCAGCAAGTGATTGTTCAGTTTGTTCATGCCGACGTCGATCACCAGGCCCAGCAGGCCGATGCTGATCATGCCGGCGATAATCTTGTCGGACCAGAAGTATTCGCGCGCCTCGAGGATGCGGAAGCCGAGTCCGTTGTTGACCGCGATCATCTCCGAGACGATCACGACGATGAAGGCGGTGCCGATGCCGATGCGCACGCCCGACAGGATGTACGGCACGGCGGCCGGCAGCATCACGCGCACAAACATCGTGCGCTGGCTGACGCCGAGGTTGCGGGCGGCGCGGATGTAGATGCCGTCGACCTGGCGCACGCCGGCGATGGTGTTGACCAGCACCGGGAAGAAGGCGCCGAGCGCGATCAGGAACACGGCCGGCGCGTTGCCCAGGCCGAACCACAGGATGGCCAGCGGGATGTAGGCGATCGGCGGAATCGGCCGCAGCACCTGCATCAGCGGATTGAGCCACGCGTACATGCGCTGGCTCGCGCCCATCATCAGGCCCATCGGCAAGGCCAGGCCGGCGCCGACGGCGAAGCCCACCACCACGCGGTACAGGCTGCTCAAGGTGTCGCCCAGCAGCTCGCCGGACAGCGCCCAGCCCAGCCACGAGCCGGCGGCCGGATCGTAGGCGGTCAGCGGCAGCAGGTATTCGATCCATTTGGCGACCACCGCCACCGGCGACGGCAACACCTGCGGATTGACCCAGCCCAGCATGGCGCTGGCTTGCCACAGCACCACGATCAGAATCGGCACCACCGCCCCGGTGGCGCTTTGGCGCCAGTCTTGTTTGTTCATGTCGTCTCCCGCTTTTTCATGTGTTTACTTGATGCCCAGGCTTTTCTTCGACGCGTCCAGCAGATCGGTCTTGACCCAGTCCTTGGCCACCGGCGGCTTGCGCATCTTGCCGACGCCGGTCTTGAGCATGATGTCGGTGGTGACCTGGATGTGCTCGGGGGTGACGTCGTAGCTGTACGGCGAATTGCTGATCGCGTCCTCGAAGTCGTCCTTGGTGATCTGGTTCTTGAAGATCGTCTCGCGCACGTATTTCTCGGCGACGGCCTGGTTGTCGATGAACAGCTTGGTGGCCTGGACGAAGCAATTCATGAACTTCTGCGCCAGCGGCCGCTTCTCGTTGTAGAACTTCTCGCTCATCACCAGGGTGCGCACCGGCTCGCCGATGGCGGTGTCGTACGGCTTCATCACCTCGACGCCGTAACCTTTGTTAATCGCCTGCGACGACTGCGGCTCGCTCTGCATGATGGCGTCGAGGTTCTTGCCCATCAGCGCCTGGTTCAGGTCGGCGAAGGCGAGGAACACCAGTTGCACGTCCTTGCCCGGCTGGTCGGAGGCGGTCAGGCCGGCCTGCGTCAGTTCGGCGATGAGCAACACTTCATGGATGCCGCCGCGCGTGACGCCGACTTTCTTGCCTTTCAAATCCTTGATCGATTTGATGCCCTCGTTCGGACGGGCGACCAGGCGCGCGCCGCCCTTGGCGAAGCCGGCCACGACGTAGATGGGCGCGCCGTTGGCGCGGCCGGAGATGGCCGCCTCGGAGGCCGTGGCGCCGACGTCGAGTTCGCCCGCCAGGATGGCCTGCATGACGTCAGGGCCTTTGGCGAAGACGTGCTCCTCGACCTTGAGGCCGCATTTGGGGGCGATTTCCTTGATGTAAGAGACGGCGCCGTAGTGGGCGAATTTGAGATTGCCGAGGCGGACGACTTCCTGCGCTTGCGCGGTGGTGGCGAAGGCGATGGCGGCGGCCAGGGCTAACAGACGGAATTTGGGCATTGCGTGTCTCCATTGTGGTTGTTGTTGGTGGAGACATTGCAGCTTCCGTGCCAGCGTGGGGCTGGCAGGCAAGTGCTTGATTTTAAAAGGATGAGGGAATCTTCGGGCAGGCAATACTGCGGCAAACCGCAATCCGGGGAGGCTGCTCTGCGGAAATCCGCGCAATAAAATCCGTCCGTGTCTCCTCGCTATGCAAACATCGCTGGCCTAGCTGCACAGGCCGAACGCTTTGCGCTCGGGGAAGTAGCGGTAGGTGAAGGTGCGCATCGGGTATTCCTTCAGCGCGATCTCGAACGCGGGCGGGACGACGTCGAAGCGCTCCGGCAGCTTTTCCTTGACCCGCACCCGCACCCGCCACAGCGTCTCGTCGCCGGCGGCGCTGGCGACAAACATGTCCGGCACCTTGGGAATTGAGTCGACGATCTCCGGCCGCGAATTGGTCGTGCGCTGATACAACGTCACCAGCTCGGCCTTGTACAGCACCGGCCCCTTCGGCGCGGTGACGTTGTAATGACGCGTGAGGAAAAGCGCGCGCTCGCCGCGCGGCACGATGTACACAAACGTGAATTCGGCGCCGCCACCGGGCAGCGTAACCGGTGGCGTGGTGGCCACGCTAATGCCGCGCGGCAGCTCGAAGCGCGAGCCCTCCTGCCAGGTCTTGCAGTCCGGCGTGGCCGCCATGTAGAGATTGACGGGCGTGTACGAATCGCCGCAGGCGCTCAACAACAGCGGTAAAAGTATCGGTGCCAGATAACGCAGGCGCATGAAAACGGCTTTCCAATGGAGTAGGAACCCCAGTTTACCAGCACCCGGCCATCCCCGGCGACTCGCACATGGAAAGCCACGCGTTACAAAACCGGCCTTGTCACACGACACACAAAAGGATAATGTGGGATAACAGTTCTTGTTGGGCAATTATTAAATTTCGGACAGCCGGCGCGCCGGCATACTATGAAGGTAATAATATGAAAAACAAATTGTTTTCCGCTGCGCTGGGATTGTTCCTGTCATCGCTGGTGTCGGCCGCTTCGGCCGAAACCGGCGTCACCGCCACCGAAATCAAGATCGGCATGGCCAACGCCCAGACCGGGCCGACCGCCGGACTGGGCCTGGGCATCAAGGCCGGCAGCGAAGCCTATTTCAAGAAGGTCAACGCCGCCGGCGGCGTCAACGGCCGCAAGATCACGCTGGTCAGCGAGGACGACGGCTACGATCCGCCGCGCACCGCCGCCGCCACCGAAAAACTGATCAAAAAAGACGGCGTGTTCGCGCTGTTCGGCTATGTCGGCACGCCCACCAGCAAGGCCGCGATGTCGCTGGTCAACGAGGCCAACATCCCGTTCTTCGCGCCGTTCACCGGCGCCGAATTCCTGCGCACGCCGCTCAACAAGCACGTCTTCAACATCCGCGCCTCGTACTTCAACGAAATCGAGTTGCAGGTCGAGCACCTGGTCACCGACGCCGGCGTCACCAGGATCGGCCTGTTCTACCAGGAAGACACCTACGGCAAGGTCGGCAAGGAAGGCCTGCAGATTTCGCTGCAAAAGCGCAAGATGACGATGGCGGGCGAAGGCTATTACCAGCGCAACACCGAGGACGTCGACGCCGGACTGGCGGCGCTGATCGCCGCCAAGCCGGAAGCGGTGCTGATGGTGGGCGCCTACAAGGCCTGCGCGGCGTTCGTGCAGAAGGCCGCCGCCGCCGGTTTCAAACCGAAGTTCTTCAACCTGTCGTTCGTCGGCACCGCCAACTTCATCAAGGCGGCCGGCGACGCGGCCGAGGGCGTCTACATCACGCAGGTGGTGCCGTCGCCGTTCGACGATTCCATTCCCATCGTCAAGCAGTACCGCGCCGACATGAAGGCGGCCGGCGTCGCCGAGGGCGACTACACGTCGCTGGAGGGCTACATCAACGCCGTGGCGCTGGTCGAGGCGCTGAAGAAGACCGGCCCGGACCTGACGCGCGCCAGCTTCATGGCGGCGCTGGAAAAACTGAAGGTCAACCTGGGCGGCCTCGACATCGCCTTCAGCCCCACCGACCACCAGGGCTTGAGCACGGTGTACCTGACCAAGGTACAAAAAGGCAAGCCGGTTTCCACCAGCAAGCTCTGATCCGGCCGCGCCGGCCAAAAAAAACCCTCGCCGTGGCGAGGGTTTTTGTTTACCACATGATGACGCGGTCTTTAGGCGGCAGGTACATCTTGTCGCCCGGCTTGACGCCGAACGCGTCGTAGAAGCCCGGCTGGTTGCGCATCGTGCCGTTGGCGCGGAACTGGCCCGGCGAGTGCGGATCGGTCTTGATCTGCTGAATCTGCGCCGCTTCGCGCATCTTCATGCGCCACACCTGCGCAAAGCCCATGTAGAAGCGCTGGTCGCCGGTCAGGCCGTCGATCACCGGCGCCGGCTTGCCGTTCAGCGACAGCTTGTACGCCTTGTAGGCGATCGCCACGCCGCTGTTGTCGGCGATGTTCTCGCCCAGGGTCAGCTCGCCGTTGACGTGGTAGCCCGGCAGCGGGCTGAACTCGCTGTACTGCTTGACCAGCATCTTGGTCTTGGCGGCGAAGTTCTTGTGGTCGGCCTTGGTCCACCAGTCGCGCAGGTTGCCGTCGCCGTCGTACTGGGCGCCCTGGTCGTCGAAACCGTGGCTGATCTCGTGGCCGATCACGGCGCCGATGCCGCCGTAGTTCACGGCATCATCCGCCTTGGCGTCGAAGAACGGCGGCTGCAGGATCGCGGCCGGGAACACGATCTCGTTCATCTCCGGGTTGTAGTACGCGTTGATGGTCTGCGGCGTCATGCCCCACTCGTCGCGGTCGATCGGCTTGCCCAGCTTGTTCAGCTCGCGGTTGTACTCGACGTCGCGCGAACGCATCACGTTGCCCACCAGGTCGTCACGCGAGACGACCAGGGCCGAGTAATCCTTCCACTTGTTCGGGTAGCCGATCTTCGGCGTGAACTTGGCCAGCTTGGCCTGCGCTTCCTTCTTGGTGGCCGGCGACATCCAGTCCAGCTTGTCGATGCTCTGCTTGTAGGCGACCAGCAGGTTCTTGACCAGCGCCTCCATGCGCGCCTTGCGCTCCGGCGGGAAGTACTCGGCCACGTACAGCTTGCCCAGCGACTCGCCCTGCGAACGCTCGATCGCGCCCACGCCACGCTTCCAGCGCGGTTCCATTTCCTTCACGCCCGACAGCGTCTTGCCGTAGAAGTCAAAGCGCTCGTCGACGAAGGCCTTGTTCAGGTAGCTCGCATACGCGTCCACCAGGTGCATCGTCAGGTAGGCCTTCCAGGTGTCCAGCGAGGTCTTGTTGGAGATCTCGGCGAAGCCTTTCAGGTAGGTCGGCTGGCTGACGATCACATAGGTCGTCTTGCCGGCGATGCCGGTGGCCTGCAGGTAGCCGTTCCAGTCGTAGTCCGGTGCGACCTTGCCCATGTCGGCCAGCGGCACCTTGTTGTAGGCCTTGATCGGGTCGCGCAGTTCGACCTTGGTCCACTGCACCTTTGCCAGCTCCGTCTCGAAGTCGACGATCGCCTTCGCGTTGGCGGCGGCATTCTTGTCGCCGGCCAGCGCCAGCGTCTTCTCGACGTGCGTCAGGTACTTGGCCTTCGCGTCGGCCAGCTTGGCGTCGTCGGCCTTCAGGTAGTAGTCGCGGTCCGGCATGCCGAGGCCACTTTGATAGATGTCGGCGACGTACTTGGTCGAATCCTTGTTGTCCTGGTGGATGCCGAAATCGTACGGCACGTTCACGCCGATCTTGCCCAGGTGCGCCAGCAG
>DATMSN010000244.1:0-2434 GCA_035565375.1 Duganella sp.
CGTGCCTTGCGCGCGGGCGCGGCCCGCCGCCGCGCACAGCAGCCCGAGGCTGAAGATGGCGCCGCGATGCGTATTGACGCCCCGCGTCGCCTTCAACATCGCCGTCTCCGCCTCGATGCCCAGCTGCTTCAGGCGCGCGAAAGGAGCGCCGATCAGTCCCGCCAGGCAGATGCTTCTGAAATAGTGACGCAGCGAGAACAGGCTGCGCATGAAGGTGGCCGCGTTCATGTCGCGGTGGCTGCCGGAATCGACCAGCGACACCAGTCCCGGTTTCGGATACAGGCATAGCTCGGCGTACAGGCTGCCGACGGCAAGCCGCGCTATCTCGCCGGCGAAGCGTCGTTGCGCCGCGGGACTTGGCGCTTGTGGCATGGCGCGTGGAATGAGCGTGCGCGAGACGGGGATAAGGGCGGTCGCGCGCATCACACCGGCTCCAGTAGCGCCAGCAGCGACGCGGTGTCCGCCAGGCGCACCGCGTGCAGCTCCTTGACGATCACTTTTGCCGGATTGGCGATCGCCATTTGCCACTCCTTCCACGATACGGCGGCGCCGCCGGGGAAAACGATCTCGCCGTCGAGCGGCAACCGCGAGGCGTGGCGCGACAGCGTCGCGACGCCGTCCTCCAGCTGTCGCCGGCTGGAAGGGTGGAACAGGAGATCGATATCCGAAGTCGGCGACACATACGGCAGGCCGGTGATGGCCTCCATCGCGTGCGAACCGTAGACCCGCAGACGCATGCCGGCGGCATCGCGTTCCAGCGCGGCCAGCGGCGCGCGCTCCGTGTTCGACGACTGTAGCACGGCGGCCAGTTCCATCGCGCCGGTCGTCTTTCCGATATGTCGCGCCTGCGCACGCAGCGCAATGCGTACCTTTTCGCCGCTGTCTTCGTCGGGCGGCAGAGGCAAGCCGAGACAGATCTCATCGTCCGCCGCGCCGGTGTCGGCGCGCCGCACGATCAGCGGCCAGGACTGGCTTTGCCACAGTTTGAAGGCGGCCTTGTGTTGTGGCTCAGTGGTGGCCTGCGCGGCGTTCCAGCCCGCGTCGTCGAGCCAGACCAGCATGTGCCGTTCCCATGCCCGCTCCGTGCCGGCATTTTCAGGCGGCGCGTACATCGCCGTCCGTCATGACCGCTTCGATCACCGGCTGCGCCAGGCGTCGTCCGCCGCGTTCGAGCCCCAGCGCGCTGCGCTGGTCGCCGGTGGCCGGTTCTGCCAGCGCCGCGCGCAGTAACGCCGCCAGGTCGCCTTCCCAGATCGCCTGCAAGCCGCCCATGCGCAGGTAGTTTTCCGGTCCCGGCGCGAACACCGGGTTACTCTGCGCCAGTTCGGTCAAGCGTTCTTCAGGCACCTTGGTGATGCGTGCCATCGCCGGCAAACCCATGACGCGGATCGTGGCGTCGGGCAGGGCGTAGCAGGCGTCGGCCATCAGGCCGCTGGTGATGAAGCCGCCCGACAAAGCCTGGTCGTACACCAGGCCGATGATCTTGTGGCCCTTGCGCCGCGCCAGGTCCACGCACTTCCCAAGGTGGGCCATATAGCTATTGATGCCCAACATTTCGTCGCGGTGGCGCAAACGCTGGCCCTGCGTATCGATCAGCATCAGTATCGGCTTGCCGGGGAATTCGCGCACCGTGTGCAGTATGGCCCGGGCCTGCGCCAGCGCGATCTCCACGCCGATGGGCGTGTGCGCGGTGGTGCCGATCACCTGCACCATTTCAGCGTCCACCTGGCCGCTGCCGCACAGGAAATCGTCCTTTTCGACGATCGAGTGACCTTGCGGGAACAGTGCGTCCGCCAGTTTTTTCCAATCCATGTCAGGCTCCCATGCGGCGCGTTGCGGCCGCCGCGATAAAACTGTCCACCTCCAGCATCGGCACGTTGGCCGCGTCGGGCATTTGCATGGCGCTCCAGATGTCGACCGGGTCGGGCAGGTCGCCGAAGCGGGCGATGCGCTCGCTCAGCATCCGCTGTTCGGTCTCCAGCGCCTCCAGCGACAGTTCGGCCGGCTCGCTGGCATACTGCGCCACCGCTTCGCGCGCGGCGGCGCGGAAGGCGGCGATGTCGTCGGCCACGATGTGCTGGCAGTCGCCCATCAGATAGCGGTGCTTGCCGCCGGTGCTGCGCCAGACCAGCGCGCGGTCGCGCGAATCGAATTCCTCGACGCCGTTGGCCGTCTCGATCACCTCCGGACCGGACATCGCCAGCCGTCCTTCCTCCGACATCACCACCACGTTGGCGCAGCGCGAGACGATGCCCATGCCGCCGAAGGCGCCGTTGGAGCCTCCCACCAGCACGATCACCGGAACGCCGGCGGCGCGCGCGTCGAGCAGGGCGCGCATCACCTCCGATACCGCGATCAGGCCGGCGTTGGCTTCGTGCAGGCGCACGCCGCCCGATTCCACCAGCAGCACCACCGCCGCGGCCTTGTCGGCGAC
>DATMSN010000245.1:0-1542 GCA_035565375.1 Duganella sp.
GCCAGGTGCTGGCCAGCGGCACCGTGCCCGACGAAGCCACCAAGGCCGGCGTGCTGGCGCGCCTGCGCGACGTCTACGGCGCCGACAAGGTGGTCGACCAGATCGCCGTCGGCCAGGTGGCGCAGCCGGCCAACTGGAACGCCTACGTGCAAAAACTGATCACGCCCAACCTCAAGCAGATCAGCCGCGGCCAGCTCAAGATCGACGGCAGCACCGTCAGCGTGCGCGGCGAGGTGGCCAACGAGGCGCAGCGGCAAAAGATCGCCAGCGACTTCGCCACCAGCCTCAATCCGACCTACGTGGTCAACAACGGGCTGCGCGTCTCCGCCGCCGAGCAAAACATCCTCGACAACACGCTGGGCAACCGCATCGTCGAATTCGAAAGCGGCAAGGCGACGTTGACGCCGACCGGCCAGGCCATCCTCGACCAGATGGGCGCGGCCATGCAGAAGCTGCAAGGGCGCAAGGTGGAAATCATCGGCCACACCGACAACCAGGGCCTCAAGGCCAGCAACCAGAACCTGAGCCAGGCACGCGCCGAGGCGGTCAAGACCTATCTGACCGGCAAGGGCCTGAACGGCGACATGCTGACCGCGTCGGGCCAGGGCTCGGACCGTCCGATCGCCAGCAACGACACGCCGGACGGCCGCGCGCGCAACCGCCGCATCGAGTTCCGCATCGCCCAATAAGCGGCTCACTACATTCAAAGGTAACGTATGTTTTCAGCAGAACAATTGCTCGGCCCGATCAGCCCTGGCGCGCCCAGCGGCGAAGACTTGTCGTTCTCGGCCGACCTGGACGCCATCGCCCAGGCGCGCCGTTTCGACGATCCGTCGCTCGACCAGGGCGAATGGGTGACCGAGCTCAAGGAAGCCGACTGGGACTTCGTGGTGCGCCGCTGCGCCGCCCTGTTGCAGGAAAAGAGCAAGGACCTGCGGTTGGCCGTCTGGCTGACCGAGGCCGGCGCCAAGACCATCGGCCTGCGCGCCTTGGGCGAAGGCTACAGGGTGCTGGCCGGGCTGTGCCGCGATTTCTGGGACCAGGGGCTGTATCCGGAATCGGATGGCGACGACCATGACCAGCGCATCGGCAACCTGAGCTGGATACTGGGACGCACGCCCGCGCTGCTGCGCGAGATTCCGCTGACCGAGGGGCGGAGCGGCGCCTATTCGACGATCGACTTCGAAACGGCGCGCAAGCTGGCCGGCGCCAACAACGGCAACAGCTCGTCGGGCAATCCGGGCGCCAAGCTGGCGGAGATGGAAACGGCGCGCAAGAATAATTCGGCGCAGTTCGTCGCCGCGTTCGCGGCCGACGCGCAGATGTGTCTGGATGCGTTGAAGGAGCTGGAACAGGTGGCCGACGAGCGCCTGGGCGTCGATAGCCCGGGGTTCTCGACGGCGCGCGACGCGCTGCAGACGTTGCAGCGGATGATGCCGGCGCCGGTGGCCAATGGCGCCGTGGCGGAGACGGCGCTGGCGGATAACGGCCATGTCGGGTCGGCGGCGGTCGATTTCACGCACGACGGTGGCCAGGGGGCCG
>DATMSN010000246.1:0-3680 GCA_035565375.1 Duganella sp.
CAGCGGCGTGTTGGCCAACCGGCTGGCGGCGCGGCGCGACGGCGCCTCCTTCGCCGTGCTCAATGAACGGACCGACGGCTCTTATTTGGTCAGCGTGCGCTCGGGCGCGCCGTCGCTGCGCAGCGCCTGTGGCCTGTGCCAGCAATTCGACAGCGGCGGCGGCAGGGTCGCCGCCGCCGGCATCAACCGCTTGCCGCGCCAGGAACTGGCCAGCTTCATGAAACGCTTTTGCGAATACTTCGAATTGAAAGGAACATGGAATGAGCACCTCCCCCACAACTCCTGATCTCCAGACGGCCCAGGGCGCGCGCCCGCGTCCGGTGATGATGATACCGCTGCGCCGCTGCGGCAGCCACGCGCTGCGCCTGCGGCTGAACATGTCGCCGCAGTTCTATTCCCCCTATCCGCTGCACATCGTCGACCTGATGCCGCTGGTGCCGCTGTACGGCGACCTGCGCGACGACCGCAGCTACTTCCGCATGGTGACCGACGTGGTCGGGCTGCAGGCTGTCAGCATGGTCAAGTGGCCGGGCGCGGTGTTCGATCCGGTCGAGATCTTCGAGACCATCCGCCATCAGCCGCGCAGCATCCACCGCGTGGTGTGGGAGCTGCTGCTGCGCGCCGGCGAGCGCCAGCACGCCAGCGTGGTGATGGACAAGTCCCTCGACAGCGTGCACTACGCCGACCAGCAGATGGAGCTGTATCCGGACATGTTGTTCGTCAACGTGGTGCGCGACCCGCGCGCGCAGGTGGCGTCGATGAACCGCGCCATCATCCACGATTTCGACAGCGTGCTCAACGCGCAGACCTGGCTCGCCGCGCACCGCGCCGCCGACCACGTGCGACAGCGCTGGCCGGAGCGGGTGCTGACCATACGCTATGAGGATTTCCTGTCGCAGCAGGAGACGACGCTGCGGCAGGTGTGCGTCTTCCTCGGCATCGACTTCCTGCCGCAGATGCTGGACGTGACGGGCTCGCAGGAGGCGAAGCAGATCTCGCAGCTGTCGGCGCTGTGGTCGTCGAACTGCTATCCGCCGATCGCCGCCAATATCGACAAGTTCAAGCAGCAGCTGACGATCGGGGAAATCAACGCCATCGAAACGGTGACCGGCGAGTATATGGACCGTTACGGCTACACGCGCTTGACGGCGGGCGACGCCGAGATCACGCCGGAGCTCAGGGCGCAGGCCCGCGCGCACTCGGACGAGGGCCGCGAGCGCGCCTGGCGCGATCTGGAAATCGATAACTTCAGGGATTATGTGCTGCGCCGTTGCCGGGCCGATTATCTGGCGCAGCTGGCGGCGCGGTTGACGCAGCAGGCGGCGCATCCGGGGCGCAATACCATCGTCACGCTCGACGAGCTGGACCCGGCGGCGTTCGAGGTGACCGATTGAGGTTCGCCGCGAATTGACATGCGCCGCGGGCGGCGCATGCATGACCCATCGTTTAACGCTTCAACTGCGACAAATCGCGCACCGCGCCGCGGTCGGCGGACGTGGTCAGCGCCGCATACGCCTGCAACGCCTGCGACACATAACGCTCGCGGTTGACCGGCTGCCAGGCGTCGCCGCCCTTCGCTTCCATGACCTGGCGGCGCGCCGCCAGGTCGGCGTCGCTGATGCGCAGGTTGATGGTGCGGTTCGGGATGTCGATATCGATCATGTCGCCCTCCTCCACCAGACCGATGGCGCCGCCCTCGGCAGCCTCCGGCGACGCGTGGCCGATCACCAGGCCCGACGAACCGCCCGAGAAGCGCCCATCCGTCAACAGCGCGCACGCCTTGCCCAGCCCCTTGGACTTGATGTACGAGGTCGGATACAGCATTTCCTGCATGCCAGGACCACCTTTAGGGCCTTCGTAGCGGATGATCACGACATCACCCTCGTGCACCGTATCGCCCAGGATCGCCTCGACCGCCGAATCCTGGCTCTCGAACACGCGCGCCTTGCCGCTGAATTTCAAAATGCTCTCGTCGACGCCGGCGGTCTTGACGATGCAACCCTTCTCGGCCAGGTTACCGTACAACACGGCCAAACCGCCGTCCTGCGAATAGGCGTGCGCCTTGTCGCGGATGCAGCCGGTGCTGCGGTCCAGATCGAGCGAAGCAAACCGCTCCGACTGCGAAAACGCCGTCTGCGTCGGCACGCCGCCCGGGGCGGCGCGGAACAGCTGGTGCACCGCCGGATCGTCGCTGCGCTTGACGTCGTTGCGTTCGATCGCCTCGGCCATGGTCGGCGCGTGGATGGTCGGCAGCGAGGTGTCGAGCAGGCCGCCGCGCGCCAGTTCGCCCAGGATGCCGATGATGCCGCCGGCGCGGTGCACGTCTTCGATGTGGTACTTGTCCGTCATCGGCGCGACCTTGCACAGGCATGGCACCTTGCGCGAGATGCGGTCGATGTCGGCCATGTTGAAGTCGACGCCCGCCTCGTGCGCGGCCGCCAGCAGGTGCAGCACGGTGTTGGTGGAGCCGCCCATCGAGACGTCGAGCGCCATGGCGTTTTCAAACGCGGCCTTGGTGGCGATGGAGCGCGGCAGCACCGAGTAGTCGTCCTGCTCGTAGTGGCGCTTGGCCAGTTCGACCACCAGGCGGCCGGCGCGCAGGAACAGCTGCTCGCGGTCGGAGTGGGTGGCGAGGATGGTGCCGTTGCCCGGCAGGGCCAGGCCCAGCGCTTCGGTCAGACAGTTCATCGAGTTGGCGGTGAACATGCCCGAGCACGAACCGCAGGTCGGACAGGCGGAGCGCTCGATCTCGGCGACGTCGGCATCGCTGACGGTTTGATCGCCGGCCTTGATCATGGCATCGACCAGATCGAGCTTGATGATCTTCTGCGTACCGTTGACGACCTTGACCACCTTGCCAGCCTCCATCGGGCCGCCGGAGATGAACACCACCGGAATGTTGATGCGCATGGCCGCCATCAGCATGCCCGGCGTGATCTTGTCGCAGTTGGAGATGCAGACCATGGCATCGGCGCAGTGGGCGTTGACCATGTACTCGACCGAGTCGGCGATCAGGTCGCGCGACGGCAGCGAATACAGCATGCCGCCGTGCCCCATGGCGATGCCGTCATCGACGGCGATGGTGTTGAATTCCTTGGCGACGCCGCCGGCCTTCTCGATCTCGCGCGCCACCAGCTGTCCCAGGTCCTTCAGGTGCACGTGGCCGGGCACGAACTGCGTGAAGGAGTTGACCACGGCGACGATAGGCTTGTCGAAATCGCCATCCTTCATGCCGGTGGCACGCCACAGGGCGCGCGCGCCGGCCATGTTGCGGCCGTGGGTGGTGGTACGGGAACGGTATACAGGCATGATGTTTCTCCAGTGATAAGGCGGCTCTAAGGCTTTGAGCGTAGCCTGACAGATTGCCTTGCCCCTGCCCCGGTGTCAAATATATGATTTTCGACCCTGTGAGTCGTATAAAATATCACCAGAGTAAATTTCAATACAAACACATATGAATCTGGAACGAGGATGAATCTGGAACTTCGCCAGCTGCGCTACTTCGTCACCGTGGCCGAGGAACTCCACTTCGGCAAGGCCGCCCTGCGCCTGCACATGACGCAGCCGCCGCTGTCGCAGACGATCCAGGCGCTCGAGCAGTTATTGGGCGCGGCGCTGTTCGAGCGTAGCCGCCGTGGCGTGGCGCTGACGCCGGCCTTGTTCACGTCGAAGAAACGCAC
>DATMSN010000247.1:0-1791 GCA_035565375.1 Duganella sp.
CGGCCGGCGCAGCCACCGCCGCCACCCCGGCCGCCGCGCCCGACCTGGACCTCACTGTCGCCTATTACAGCAAAACGGTCACGCCCGACGGCGTGACGCGCGAATCGCGCTACGAGGAAAAAATGCTGCGCCGTCCCGGCCACGTGTGGAGCGCGCGCGTGCTGCCGGCGCACGCGGCGGCGCAGGAGGAGGGGCATCACCACGGCTTCAATCACATCGTGCTGCCGCGCCACGTGACCTTGGCCGGCAAGACGCCGCGCGTCGAATACGTCGACGCCAGGGAGCGTGCGGTGGTGGCGATTCCGCCGTCCGAATTCGACAACGTCAATTTCGACGGGTCGTGGGAGCGCGCTTTTTATCTGCTCGATCCGCGCCTGCTCGGCACCATGCCGGTGACCACGCGCGCCACCACCGTGGCGGGCGCGCGCTGGCGCGAGCGCGAGGAGGGCGGCGTGTTCCAGCGCGTACTGTGGGACGAGCGGCGGCAGATCCCGCTGGTGATCGAAAGCGGCGACAAGGCCGGCACCTTCTACCGCCGCGTGGACGTGACGGCGCAGGCCGGCGCCACCGAGGCGCCGTGGAACAAGCTGCAGGGCTACGCGCGGCGCGAGTACTCGGACTTCCTCGATTGAGGCGCCGGCAAAGGGGGTGAAAAGGCGGGGAGGTTGGTCGGGGTGAGAGGATTCGAACCTCCGGCCTCTGCGTCCCGAACGCAGCGCTCTACCGGGCTGAGCCACACCCCGACTCGTTAACGCTATTACACCAGATTTTTATGCGGACTTCAACCGGCCCGCCGCCGCTTACGACGGTTGCCGGCGTCGAAGCCGCGCTTGACCGGGCTTCGACGGTGCGTGCGTGGCGGCGCCGGCTCGCCCCAGGGGGCATCTACAAGCCCGCGTCCACCCTCAAATAGGCCTTCAGCGCAGCCACCACCATCGCGTGGTCCTCCTCGCCGGGCAGGCCGCTGACGGTGATGGTGCCGATGCGGCCGACGCCCTTGAGCACCAGCGGGAACGAGCCGCCCTGCGCGGCGAACTCGCGCGGGTCCAGCCCGGGCATGGCGTCGACGTTGCCGCCGCTGTTCTTGACTTCGTTGTGCGTGTAGAACGAGCTGTGGCCGGTGCGGTTCACCAGATTGCTCTTGCGCCGTATCCAGTCGGCATTGTCGGCCGTGGTGCCGCGCATGCCGTGGAAGAACAGCATCGTGCCGTCGCGCGTGACGTTGACGCCCACCGACTTGCCTTTGGCGCGCGCCAACTCGACCACCTGCAGGCCGAGCGCCAGCGCGGTGTCGTTGTCGAAGCTGTCGAATTGCAGCAGTTGCTCCTGGCGCGCCAGCGTGGCGAGGTCGGCTTTCCGATCGCCGCCCTGGGCGTGGACGGCATCGATGCCGCTGACCAGTACCAGGAAGGCAAATTGGGCCGAGGTGCGGGCGCGCCGAAAGCGCGGCCGGGCGAAAATTTTCACTGTGTCTCCGTTCTATGGTTTTTGATGGATAGTTGGTTGTGAAACCGATTTCATCCTACATTTTGCCGCGTGGAAGTCAATCAAATTTGTGGATGGATTCCAACGTTGTCGAATTTGGCAGGTTTCTTGCTTGTTAAAAATAACAAGATGGTTAATATATAAAAATGCATCATTCTGGGGCGTGCCCCTACTGACTGGAGAAGCTCAGGCATGAAAATCACCCGAAAATTAATGTGCGGTTCCGTCGCCGCCGCGCTGGCCGGGTTGGCCGCTCCGGTCGGCGCGCAGCAGCAGTTCAAGCCGAGCGACGAAATCGAAGTCGTC
>DATMSN010000248.1:0-4703 GCA_035565375.1 Duganella sp.
GGTCGGCCAGCACCAGCCGTCCGCCCTCTTGCGCGAGCGCCAGCGCGACGCCGCGGCCGATGCCCTGCGCCGCGCCGGTGACGATCACCGTCTGCCCGTCAAAACGTCCGGCGCGACTCATGCCGCCACCTCGCTGCCGGCCGAGAATTTCTCGAAATAGAAGTTGGCCGGCGCGGCACCGCAATCCGCCAGCCAGCGTTTGACGGCATCGACCATCGGCACCGGTCCGCACAGGTAGACATCGACATCGCCGCCATTGAGCCATTCGGCATCGACATGCTGGGTGACGTAGCCTTTGCGCGGGTGCGCGCTTTCCGGCGCCGCCACGCAGGTGCGGTAGCTGAATAGCGGATGCGCGGCGGCGATGCGATCCAGCGCCTCCAGCCCGACCAGATCGACATCGTTGGTCACGCCGAACACCATGCGCACAGGTTGGGTGAATCCGGACGCCGCCAACACCGACAGCATCGACAGGAAAGGCGCGATGCCGGTGCCGCCGGCCAGCAGCAGCAAAGGCCGGCGCACCTCGCGCAAATAGAAGCTGCCGTAAGGTCCGGAAAAGCTGATCGTCTGCCCGGCCGTCGCCTGGTGCGACAGGAACTCGCTCATGCGCCCGCGCGGCACGTTGCGGACGACAAAATCGAGCCGGCGGCCGCCGGGCGGAGAACTGAAGGAATAGGAGCGCGTCAGCGTGGTCCCCGGCACGTCGACGTTGACGTACTGTCCGGACAGGAAATCCAGGCCGGCCGCCGCATCCACTTCGATCGAGAAGCCGATGGTGGTGCTCGATAGCTGTTTCACCGCCCCCAGGTTGCCGGTGTAGCGCGAGACGCCCGTCTTGCAGGCCGCCGACGTGGCCGGAATCCGCACCACGCAATCGGCGGTCGGTTTCATCTGGCACGCCAGCACGTGCCCCCGGGCCGCGTCGTCCGGGTCCAGCGCGTCCTCGATGTAGCTCGATTCCGGCATGTCGTAGCGTCCCGATTCGCAAAAACCACGGCAGGTGCCGCAGGCGCCGTCGCGGCAATCGAGCGGAATATTGACCTTTTGGCGGTAGGCCGCGTCGGCCAGTTTTTCATTCTCGTTGCATGAAATGAAGCGGGTTACCCCGTCCTCGAACTGCAGGGCGATGTTGTAGCTCATCGTCGTCTCCTGATCCTAGAGGTGATAGATGTCGATCACCTGGTTGATGTAATCGTTCTTGAGCACCACGTATTTGTTGAGTATCAGCGGGCGCTGGCCGGAAAAATCGATGACGTAGCGCGACATGCCGAAGTAGCTGAAGTCCGCCTTGTAGCGGTGGCTCAGCGTGTGCCAGTTGAAGCGCACCGTGTAGCGGCCGCCCTCGCACGATTCGATCTCCACGTTGGCGATATTGTGGCTGGTGCGCGTGTCCGGCATGGTGGCGCTGGAGCGCTCGGTCTTGATGCGGAACACACGGTCCTCCAGGCCCTGCCGGGTCGGATAGTAGATCAGCGAGATCTCGCGTTGCGGATCGCTGACCAATTCATCGTCGTCGTCCCACGCGGGCATCCAGAACTGCGCGTCCGGGTGGTAGCACTCCAGCCAGTCGTCCCACTGCTTGTCGTCCAGCAGACGGCTTTCCTTGTAGAGGAAGGCGCTGATTTTGTCGATCATGCCCCCGCTCCTTCGATTGCGATCGCCTTCTTCATCACATCGAGCCAATAGCGGTGCTGGATGGTGTACAGGCCCTCGTCCTCGGTCTTGACGCCGCTCATGACGGGCGCCAGGCCGATTTCCATGGCCGCCGCATCGGCGCCTTGCACCCAGTGCGTCGAGCCGCGGCACATATCGTTCCACTCCAGCGCGCGGCCGTTGTAGCCCTGCTGGCAGGCGCGGAACTCCTCCAGATCGTCCGGCGTCGCCATGCCGCTGACGTTGAAGAAGTCCTCGTACTGGCGGATGCGCCGCGCGCGCGCCTCGTCTGGCTCCCCCTTCGGCGCGATGCAATAAATCGTCACCTCCGTCTTGTCGACCGAGATCGGGCGCAGCAAACGGATTTGCGAGCCGAATTGGTCCATCAGGTACACGTTCGGGTACAGGCACAGATTGCGCGAACGCTCGATCATCCAGTCCGCCGTGGCGCCGCCAAACCGTTCGGCGTATTCGGCGCGCTTCGGATAGTTGGGCCGGTCCTGCGGATTGGCCCACTGGGTCCACAGCAGCAGGTGGCCGTGGTCGAAGGCATAGAAGCCGCCACCCTGCTTGCCCCAGTTGCCGGCGTCCATGGCGCGGATATTATCGGGCCGCACCTCGTTCACATCCTTGCGGCGGTTGGTGGTGGCCGCATAGTTCCAGTGCACCGCCGAGACGTGGTAGCCATCGGCGCCATTCTCGGCCTGCAGCTTCCAGTTGCCCTCGAAGGTGTAGGTGGATGAACCACGCAGCACTTCCAATCCATCGGCCGACTGGTTGACGATCATGTCGATGATCTTGCCCGCCTCGCCCAGGAACCCGGCCAGCGGCAGCACGTCGTCATTCAGGCTGCCGAACAGGAAGCCCTTGTAGCTCTCGAAGCGCGCGACCTTCTTCAGGTCGTGCGAGCCTTCCTTGTTGAAGCATTCCGGATAGCCGGCGCCGTCCGGGTCCTTCACCTTGAGCAGCTTGCCGCTGTTGTTGAAGGTCCAGCCGTGGAACGGACATGTGTAGGTGGCCTTGTTGCCGCGCTTGTGGCGGCACAACTGCGCTCCACGGTGGGTACAAGCGTTGATGAAGGCATTGAGCTCGCCCTGGCGATTGCGCGCGATGAACACCGGCTGGCGGCCGATATGCGTCGTATAGTAATCGTTGTTGTTCGGGATCTGGCTTTCGTGGGCCAGATAGATCCAATTGCCTTCGAAGATATGCTTCATCTCCAGTTCGAACAGCTCCGGATCGGTGAAGGCACCGCGATGCAGCCGGTAGTCGCCTTTTTCGTGGTCTTCGACCAGGTAGTGGTCCAGGTTTTTCAACCCGGCCTTCTTCTCGACGTGAATCGGAATCATGATGGCGTTCCTTCTAGTTTCCTGTTAAGCGGCGGCGCGCACGCGCCCGACTTCCGCCGCCGGCGCGGCCTGGCGTTCGGCGTACAGGCGGAAATCGAAATCGATTTCGGAATAAGGTTTATCCAGCCCCTTGGCCGCGATGGCCGCCGGCTCGGTCACCTTGCGCACCGCCGGCACCAGGCCCTCGCGGCTGGCGAAGGCAAAGTCGTCCCACAGGAACTCGTCGCCGTCGATGTTGATCTGGGTGGTCAGCTTGCGCTGGCCTTCGGCGCTGATGAAGAAGTGGATGTGCGCCGGACGGTGGCCGTGGCGGCCCAACTGGTCGAGCAGGCGCTGGGTGGTGCCGTCCGGCGGGCAGCTGTAGCCGACCGGCAGGATGCTGCGGAACTGGTAGCGGCCTTCGCCATCGGCGATGATGGTGCGGCGCAGGTTGAAGGCCGATTGCGTCTGGTCGAAGAACGAATAGCCGCCCATCAGATTACAGTGCCAGACTTCGACCTTGGCGCCGGGGACCGGCCTGCCCTGCTCGTCGCGCACGGTGCCTTGCATGAACAGGACCTCGGCCTTGTCGCTTTCGCTGCCATCGTCCAGGCGCGCAAACCCTTTGCTCTCCGGCGCGCCGGCCACGTACAGCGGCCCTTCAATGGTGCGGGGCGTGCCGCCGACCAGGCCGGCCTTCGCCTCGGCTTCGTCGGCGCGGATATCGAGGAAGCGCTCCAGTCCCAGACCCGGCGCCAGCAGGCCCAGTTCATTGCGCACGCCCGCTTCTCGCAGGTATTCCAGGCCGCTCCAGAATTCGGTGGCCTGGATGTCCAGGTCCTCGATGGTTTTGCACAGCGCGCTCACCAGGCCGAACACCACCTGCTGCACGCGCGGGTTGACCGGGCCGGTGGCGGTGTCGATGATCCAGCTCTTTACCAGGGTGTCGATTTCGTTATGGGTCATGCTAGTCTCCTTGTTGTGTGATGGTGTGATTCAGGCGTCGGTGTCGCGGATCGAGGATGGATGGCGGCACATCGGCGTTACGTCGATTCGCATATACGGGAACAACGGCAGCGAGGTCAGTAGCGCGTGCAGCTCGTCGACGCTGTCGACGTCGAACACGCTGACGTTGGCGTACTGTCCGGCGATGCGCCACAGGTGGCGCCATTTGCCGCTGCGCTGCAGGCTTTGCGCCAGTTCGCGTTCGCTCTTTTTAAGTTCTTCCGCCTGCGCCGCAGGCATGGCCGGCGGCAGTTGGACATCCATACGGACGTGGAACAGCATGGTGCTCTCCTCTAACCAATACAATCAAAAAACCTCGGGTACGTGTCTACGTTGTCGTGATCCGTTACTACCTGCGGCGCAGCCGCTCGAGCTTTTCGGTGTCGATCTCCACACCCAGCCCCGGCCCGGTGGGCACCTGCAACATGAAATCCTTGTACACCAGCGGTGTGCGCAACAACTCTTCCGTCAACAGCAGCGGCCCGAATAACTCCGTGCCCGCCGACAGATCGCCAAACGTCGAAAACAGATGCGCGGAGGCGGCCGTACCGATCGCCCCTTCCAGCATCGTCCCACCGTACAACGCGATGCCGGACAGCTGCGCCACCGCCGCCACCTGCGCCGCCGGCACCAGGCCACCCGACTGCGCGATCTTGACCGCGAAGACATCGGCGGCGCTCGCGTTGGCCAGCGCCAGCGCATCGTGCGGGCCAT
>DATMSN010000249.1:0-2940 GCA_035565375.1 Duganella sp.
ACGAGCAGGGCGGCGAGGTAGAGGTGGAGCATGCCGACGTCGCCGTGCAGCGCGGCCGCCAACGGCACGGTGGCCAGCGTGAGCGCCATCGCCGTGTTCGCCGCCATCAGAAGGACCCGGTGCGGGCAGCGGTCGACGAGGACGCCGACGAGCAGGCCCAACAACAGATACGGCGCCCGTCCGCAGGCGAGCAGCATCCCGGTCTCGAACGGCCCCGCGTTGTGCAGTTTGATCGCGGTCAGGGGCAGGGCGAGCAGCGTCACTTGGGAGCCGGCGAAGGACAGCACCTGCCCCGTGAGAAGCAGGTAAAAGCCGCGCGGCAGGCGCCGGGGCGCTTCGCGCGCCGCCGGTGTCATCCCGCGCTCCCGGTCCGCGGCGCCGACAGGCCGTAGCCGAGGCGTTCGAGTTCCGTCCCCGCGATCCGCTCGAACTCCTTGATCTCGCCGGGCGTGAGGTCCTGCAGGTAGCGGCCGTTGCGCCCCGTGGACAGCGGTTTGCCGGCGGCCTCCGCGGCGGGATGGTCCCAGGGCTTGTCAAAGAGCGCGTGCCGGTGCTCCGCGTGGTGCAGGACCGACTCGTCCCATGGCAGCCCGAGATGGTCGAGCATGCGCTCGATGGTCGCGCGCGGCCGGGCGACCAAATCCTCGTACCGCACTTCCAGATAGCGGCCGTCGGGCGCGGCCAGGCGGGGCCGGGTGACGACCTCCAGCCAGCCGTACGCGGCCTCCGCGACGGTCCGGTAGCCCCAATCGGGGACGGTCTTGAGATGGGAGGCGGCCAGGTCGCGTCCGTCGCGGATGATGTGGATGAAATGGGCGTGTGGCCAGATCGCGGCGTAGCTGCCGATATCCTGGATCTTCCGTTGCAGTTTCAGGCCCCATCGTCGGGCGCCCGTCTGTTCGCGCCGGAATTCGCCGATGGCGTCGATGAGCCGGCAGCGGTCCCCCGGAGCCGATAGATCGGTGCCGCGTGCGGCCATCAGGCTGGCCACCAGGTTCCGCAGGTCGTCACGGCCCAGACCGAATCGTTCGCACTGCACGACGAAGTGGGCGCCGTCGTACCACGCGGGGTCGACGCTGTCCTTCGTCGCGCCGGCGAGCCGCGGGTCGTGGCGGTCCATCAGGTCGCACACCGCGAGGATGTGCGGGCCGAGGTCGACGGGTTCGGTGAAATCGATCTCCGGGCCGACGACCAGATCGGGGTGCGAGTCGAGCAGGATGCTGAGCAGCGTGGTGCCGGAGCGGTTCTCGCCGCCCAGCAGGACCGGGTTGGAGGGCAGGACCAGGGCGGGGAAGACGGCGGTGGACGGGATGGCGATACCGGGCATGACACCTCCTATTGAGCATTAACTTAATGATATGTTTCACAAAATAATAATTGATTTAAATAAAATATGAGGTAGGGACGGGATGGTGTTTGCGTGAGGAAAATGTACGCTTTGAGTAGGGATTTCCGCGCTCTGGCGCAGGCGGGCTTGAAAGAAGCTGGTCTGTTGGAGGGTGAATCTTGTTCGCCAGCGCGACGTCCGCCCGCTGACAGGCTGGCCGTGCAATCAGGTCGTGAGGGAGTTTGAGGGGGAGCCGCGCGTCAGCGGTGGGCGGACGGCAAGGTAGGAAAATGGCCGGATACGGCCATGGCGCCAACGAGCAATGTTGACGACGCGGTCGGGCCTGAGTTGAGCGGCTCGCCCGGCCTCACCGACCGGGGTTGCCGCGTTCGATTTAAACCGCCATCGGCGCCGTGATCGGCGCGTGGTGCTGGTACCCTTCCAGCGAGAAGTCGGACGGTTCGACCTTCTCCAGCCATTCCGGCTCGTACTTGCCGGTCTTGGCGAAGTCCGGCACGCGGTCGGAGATGCGCAGTTGCGGCGCGGCGAACGGCGTGCGCGTCAACTGCTCCTTGACCATCTCCATGTGGTTTTCGTAGATGTGGGCGTCGCCGATGAAGTAGCTGAACCAGCGCGGCGTGTAGCCGGTCAAACGGCCGACCAGATGCATCAGCGCGGCGCCTTCGGCCAGATTGAACGGCGTGCCCAGACCCAGGTCGTTCGAGCGCACGTAGAGGCACATGGACAGCTCGCGCGTGGTCGGATTCGGGATGAACTGGTACAGCAGGTGGCAGGCCGGCAGCGCGACCGCGTCCAGCACGGCCGGATTCCAGCCGTGGAACAGGATGCGGCGGCTGCCCGGATTGTTGACGATGGTGTCGAGGCACTCGCGTAGCTGGTCGATCGATTTGTGCAGCAGGACCTTGGGCACGCCAGCGTCGTCGAACCGGGAGATCAGGCGGAAGCCGTTCTTTTGGGCGTCGGCGATTTGCGCCGGCCGATCGAGTTCGATCAGTTTGAAGCCGGGCCACTGGCGCCATTGCACGCCGTAGACCGGGCCAAGATCGTCCTCGCCGAGGCGATACGGATTTTCCAGCCATTGTTTGTTTTCGTTGGCGTTCTGGTCCCAGACCTTGCAGCCCAGCGCGCGGAAGTCGGCGGCGCTGCGGGAGGCGCGCAGGAAGGCGCACAGTTCTCCGACCACGGATTTGAAGGCCAGGCGTTTGGTCGTCACGGCGGGGAAGCCGTCGTTGAGCAGATCGAAACGCATCATCGCGCCCGGCACGCTCAGGGTGCGGATGCCGGTGCGGTTGTCTTGCCAGCTGCCGGTGTCGATGACGGTCTGGATCAGTTCCTGGTATTGCTGCATAAATTCTCCAACGTGAAGCGTGAGGCGAGGGCGCTTTCCCCCCTGAAGCTGGCTATTTTAGCAGGAGCGGGCGGGCGCCAGTGATCGCGCCGCTCGGGCCGCAATCGACTTCGCGGCAATCATAAGGTGGCTGCCGGGACTGTTTTCTTTATGCAACAATTTGATCTGGATCAAATTCAACGCGCAAGGAGGAATAGTAGAATTCATTCGAAATATCCCCAAAAAATGGATAAACGTAACGCTG
>DATMSN010000250.1:0-2125 GCA_035565375.1 Duganella sp.
GGCGGCGCCGACCCGTCGGCGCGCGTCACCTTCACCTTGACGGCGGCCTTGTCGCGCACCTTGTAGACCTGCTTATCGGACGTCACCCGCACCTTCAGCTCATTGGCCGACCAGCCCACGCGCAGCGGCGCGATCCCCAGCTTGTAGGCCGGCTTGCCCAGATCGACCAGCGCGGTGGGCTGCACGCTGGCCACGCGCCCGCGCACCACCAGCGCCGACACGTAGACGTTGGGCGCGTACGCCTTCTTGACCGGTATCGTGAACACCGGCGAGCTGGCGCTCAGCGGCCGCACATAGGTATCGATGACGCCTTCGCGCTCCACCGTCACCAGCGCGGTCGCCTCGCGGAACGGCATGCGCACCTGGAAGCTGGCCGTCTCGCCCGGCTCGTAGCGTTTTTTCTCCGGCAGCAGGTCGATGCGGTCGTTGTCGGTGGCGCTGAACCACCAGTCGTCGCCGTCGGCCACCCACATTTCGCGGTTGGTCATGGCAGCGCGCTGGCCGCCGTCGCGGGTTTGCGCGCGCAGGATCAGGTTGCCCGAGGCGGGCGCCTTGACCTGGCAGATCAGCAGGCCCTTGGCGTCGGTCCTGCCTTCGCAGGCCGCGCCCAGCGCCTTGACTTCGCTGCTGTTCTCGTAGGCGTAGAAGCCGCCGATCAGCCGCCTGCGGTGCGCGTACGACTGCCGCTGGAAGAAGTCCACCGACACCGGCGCGTCGGCCACCGGCTTGCCCCGCAGGTCCAGCACCACCACCTGGAATTTGAGCGCGTCCTTGCTCATCACCCAGCCATCGGGCTGGATGCCGATCACGTAGTTCGACGGCCACAATGGCACGCGCGTGGCCGCCGACAGCGTCTCGCCGTTGGCGTCCTGATACGACATCTCGGCCACCAGCTCGTGCGGAACGGTGACGGCGGGCAGCTGGTCGAGCGTGACGCGGGCGCCGCCGGCCTTGTCCAGGGTCAGGTTGCGCGTCTTGAAGCCGGTGGCGGCGCCTTCGGCCGCGTTGGCGCCCTCGCCACCGTCGTCGAACACGCCCTCGTCCTCGTCGAAGCCGCCCGCCTGGCGCTCGACGCCGACTTTGACGTCGCCGCTGCTGAAGGTGAAGTTTTCGTAATCCTCAAAGCCGACCTGCTTGTCCTGCACCGCAGTGCGCAGCTGCACCGGCGCGCCGCCCGCGCCGCCGCCGGACAAATAACTGAGCTGCAGGTCCAGATCGAGCGACTTGGCCTGCACTGCCGGCGCCTTCGGTCCTTGCAGCAGCGCCTTCATGGTCGGCACGCGGAACTGCTCGACGCGGAAGCGGCCCGCCACGCGGCCGCCCAGCAGCACCTGGTACCACCCCTGTTTGGCATCGGCCGGAATCGCCCAGTCGTTGGCGGCGGTGGCGTTGGCGCTCCAGGCGATCGGCACCTCGTAGCGCTGCTCGCTGCCTTCGTGGACCAGGAAGATGCTCGACGGCTGCGCCTTGCGCTCTTCCGCCGTCAGTTGGTGCGTGTCGTAGGCGGGCCGCTGTTGCCGCGGCGCGTCGGCCGCGCCGACCAGCGCGATCCCCTGCTCCACGTGGCGGCGCAGGAAGTGCTTCATGTGCACCGTCTCGCCGGCGCGCAGCAGCGTGCGGTCGAATACCGTGGCGGCGATGACGTTGTCGGCCTGCTGGCCGTCGGTCGGCACGTTGAAGCGCCAGTTCTCGATGCCGCGGTCCCAGTCGGACAACGTGAACGTCATGTCGTCGCCGCTGCGCACGCTGACGAAAAAGCCGCCGCGCGGCTCGCACGCCGTCTCCGCCAGCTCTTGCGCGATGCGCGCCACGCCATCGCCGTCGGTCACGCCCTGCCACACCTGCTTGCCGGCGCAATCGCGCACCGACACCTGCGCCTGCGCGACCGGCTTGCCCTTGTCGAGCGACGTCACCCACACCAGCGACGACTGCGCGCCGCGCTTGAAGTGCGCCACCAGATTGGTCACCAGCGCGGCCGAGCTGACGTAGGCCGTCTCGCGCTTGCCGGACAAGGCCGCGCCCAGCCGGGGACTGGCCAGTTCCACCACGTAGAAGCCCGGCTTGCGCAACGGGATGCCGACCACCTCGAACGCGCGCCCGCCGCCCGGCTTGGGCATCGTGAAGC
>DATMSN010000251.1:0-4377 GCA_035565375.1 Duganella sp.
ATTTGGGCGGCACGCTCGCGTTGGCGGCCGGCGCCACCGGCGGCGTCACGCTGACGATGATCCTGCCGAAGCCGGTGAACGCGCTGTAAAAAAGCGGCGCCCCCCCCCCAGCGGCGGCCACCGAACTAATCCACGTCTAAACCACGTAGGGCGGATTAGCGCAGCGTAATCGGCCAATGCATACGCCGCCGGGGACGCATGCATTGGCCGATTACGGCGTACCGCCTAATCCGCCCTACGTGCCCCCGGTGTCACACGGGGTTCCGTATCCTCACTCAATGCAACTTGACCAGCGGCGTGCTGCGCTTGATCAGGAAACGCGCCAGAGCCAGCACGCCGGTGCGTATCGTCCCCAGCACGGCCTGGTGGTGCATCAAATGCAAACTGACATACATCAGCCGCGCGACGAAGCCGTCGACGAACCAGCTCAACCCCTTCAACGATCCCATCAAGCTCCCCACCGACGTGGTCTGGCCGAACGACACCAGCGAACCATAATCGCGGTACACATACGGCTTGGACTGCGGTGGCTTGCCGGCCTGCTGGCGCAGGAACGTCTTGACCAGGTAATCGGCCTGCTGGTGCGCCGCCTGCGCGCGTGGCGGCACCAGCTTGCCGTCCGGCCCGGCGCACGCGGCGCAATCGCCCAGCGCGTAAATATAGTCGTACCCCTTGACCGCCAGGTCCGGACCGACATCGATCTGCCCCGACTTGACCGTCGGCAGCCCCAACTCCTTGAGGAAATCGGGCGCCTTGATGCCGGCCGCCCAGACCACGATCTGCGCCGGATAGGCGATGTCGCCGGCGCTCACCTGCGTGGCCGAGATCGCCGTCACGCGGGTATTGGTGACCACCGTGACGGCGCGCTGGCGCAGCAGCTCCAGCGCGGCCGTCGACACCTTCTCCGGCAGCGGCGCCAGGATGCGCGGCGCGCCCTCGAGCAAGGTGATACGCACGTCGCGCTCGGCCTGCAGCTGGCGGAAGCCGTAGGCTGCGTACACCCCGCTCGCCTCGCGCAACTCCGCCGCCAGCTCGACGCCGGTGGCGCCGCCACCGATGATGACGACGTCGATGCCGGCGTCCGGCTGCGCGCTCTTTTTCAGCGACGCCAGGGTCAGCAGCTTGAGCAGGGTCAGGCGGAAGCGCTCGGCGTCCTCGGTGGCGTTGAGGGAAATCGTGTGTTCGGCCGCGCCGGGCACGCCGAAATAATTGGAGGTGCTGCCGACCGCCAGCACCAGCGAATCGAAGCGGACCCGCCGCTCGGGCAGGATCAGTTCGTCCGTCGGCTCGGTGCCGCGGATCTCGCCGACCGTCAGCATCCGCTGCGCCGCGTCGAGCGCGACCAGCGGGCCGTAGACGAACGTGAAGCCATTGTCGTGCGCCAGCATCTGGTAGGACAGGCCTTCCTGATGCACGTCCAGCGTGCCGGCCGCCACTTCGTGCAGCGACGGCTTCCAGATATGGTAAAGCCGGCTATCGACCAGCATCACCGCTTCCGGGCCCAGCTTGCGCCCCAATTTGCAGGCGAGCTCCAGCCCGCCCGCACCGCCGCCCACAATGACTATTTTGCTATGCAAATGTTTCTCCTGTAAGCGGCGGCACCCGCCGCGTGGTCGATTTAACGGTCGCGGCCGTTTCCGTTTCCGTTGCCGTGGCCGTTTCCATTGCCGTTGCCGTGGCCTTTGCCATGACCGTTGCCGTGGTCGTCGTCACGGCGGTCGTCGCGACGGTCGTCACGGCGGTCATCGCGGCGGTCGTCATGTCCGCCGCCACCATGGCGGCTGCGATAGGCCGGCGCATATTGGTTGTTATACCAGTTATCTTGAACAAAATACACGCGTTGTCCACATGCGTTGTAAGCGCGGCAGTGTTTGGACCAGTGTTTGGCGTGGCCCGGCGGCACACGCAGGTAGATCGGCGCGCTTTCGACGTAACGCGTCGGACGCTGCACCAGGACCGGCTCGCGGTAGATCACTTGCGGCTGCGGATAATCACCAATGTCCAGGCGGCCGTAGAAACCCGGCTGGCCGATGGTGACAGAAACGCCGACGTCGCTGGCGAAGACGGAGGTGGACAGCGCCAGCAAGCTGGCCGCAATGAGTTTGGCTTTCATGATGTGCCCCATTTTTATTGACTACTGTTGAGCGAAGTTGCTCAGGAAACATAATACCAAGCCCCCAGATATATTTCCGTTCGCTAACGTACATACTTGCAGGCAAGTATCAATTGCAAGGCGACACGCCCCGCGCTACAATAATGGTTCGAGACCTAACCATTAGCAGGCAAACGATATGCCCTCTATCGAAGAACGCTTTTCCGCCGCCCTGCACGGCAGCGCCCGCGCCTGGCGCCAGGCGCTCGACCGCCGCCTCAAGCACCTGGGCATCAGCCAGGCCAGCTGGATGGCGATCGCGCTGACGGCCAAGGAAAAATCGCCGCCGTCGCAGACCCAGCTGGCCGCGCGCGTCGGCGTCGAGGACCCGACCATGGTCGCCACCATCGATCGGCTGGTGAAGGCCGGCTACATGATACGCACGCCGTCCGAGACCGACCGCCGCGTCAAGCTGCTGAGCCTGACCGAGGACGGCCAGCGCATCTACCAGAGCGTCTGGAAGGAGGCCGACATCGTGCGCCGCGAACTGCTGGCCAATGTCGATCCCGACACGCTGCGCGTCGTCACCGAGTTCCTGGAAGCGATGCACGCCGGGATCGAGTCGTGCCCATGAGCGCGGCGGTGCCGGTCAACCGCCGCATGATCACCATCTCGATCATGCTGGCGACCATCATCCAGGCGCTCGACGGCACCATCGCCAACGTCGCGCTGCCGCACATGCAGGGCAGCCTGTCGGCCTCGCAGGACCAGATCACCTGGGTGCTGACGTCGTTCATCGTCGCCACCGCCATCGCCACGCCGCTGACCGGCTGGATGTGCGACCGCTTCGGCCAGAAGAACATCTTCCTCGCCGCCGTGGCCGGCTTCACCCTCGCCTCGGTGCTGTGCGGGCTGTCCGGCTCGCTGGCCGAGATCGTCGCCGCGCGCATGCTGCAGGGGGTGTTCGGCGCCGCGCTGGTGCCGCTGTCGCAGGCCACGCTGCTCGACATCAACCCGCGCGAGAAGCACGGCTCGGCCATGGCGGTGTGGGGCATGGGCGTGATGATCGGCCCCATCCTCGGCCCCACCTTGGGCGGCTGGCTGACCGACAGCTACAACTGGCGCTGGGTGTTCTTCATCAACGTGCCGGTCGGCGCGCTGGCCTTCTACGGCATCTGGCGCTACATCGGCCGCAGCCCCGCGCCGCGCACGATGCGCTTCGACGCCTTCGGCTTCGTCACGCTCAGCCTGGCCATCGGCGCGCTGCAGATGCTGCTCGACCGCGGCGAGCAGAACGACTGGTTCGCCGCCACCGAGACCTGGGTCGAGGCGATCCTGATGACGCTCAGCCTGGCCTGGTTCGTCGCGCACACGCTGATGCGCCCGGCCGGGCAATCGTTCTTCGACTACCGGCTGCTGCGCAACGCCAACTACGTCGGCGGCCTGCTGTTCATCTTCATCGTCGGCATGGTGCTGTTCGCCACGCGCGCGCTGACGCCGACCATGCTGCAAAGCCTGATGGGCTACCCGGCCGCCGTGGCCGGGCTGGTCACCGCGCCCAGCGGCCTGGGCACGATGATCGCGATGATGCTGGTGGGGCGCCTGGTCGGCAAGGTCGACCTGCGCCTGCTGCTGGGCGCCGGCTTCGCCATCACCGCCTTCTCGCTGTGGCAGATGACGCGCTACACGCTGGTGCTGTCGCAAGCCGACATCATCTGGCCCGGCGTCATCCAGGGGCTGGGCCTGGGCCTGGTGTTCGTGCCGCTGAGCGCGGCCACCTTCGCCACCCTGTCGCCGCAAATGCGCGCCGAGGGCACGGCCATCTACAGCCTGATGCGCAACATCGGCAGCTCGATCGGCATCGCCCTGGTGCAAACGCTATTGGTGCGCAACACGCAAACCGTGCACAGCGCGCTGGCCGAGAAGATCACCACCGCCAACCCGGCGCTGCTCGACAACCTCGCCACGCCGCAAGCGGCCGCATTGCTCAACAACGAGATCACGCGCCAGGCCTCGATGATCGCCTACGTCGACGACTTCTGGCTGATGCTGATCCTGACCTTGTGCGTGCTGCCCCTGCTGCTGCTGATCCGTCCGGCCAACAGCCCCGCGCCGGGCGGGGCGGCGCTCGCGGCCCACGCGGACTAACCGATTGGAACCTCCTATGAACAGCTTACCGAACCGGCGCCCGCCGCTCCTTCCGCCCCTGCTGCTGGCCATGGCCTTGCTGGCCGGCTGCGCCCACATCGGTCCCGATCCGCATCCGCCGCAGCGGCGCGACGCCG
>DATMSN010000252.1:0-4313 GCA_035565375.1 Duganella sp.
AGTCCGCGCCGCGCGGCCGCCGTCGGCCTGGCGCTGGAACTGGTCGGCGCGCACAGCAACAAGTACGCCGTCAGCGATCTGCTGCGCGACAACGTCGACCTGCTGGCGCGCAACGTCACCGAGAACGCCAGCCACACCGGCGAGCACTACGTGGCCGACCACCGCAAGGAGCTGGCCGGCATGTTCATGTCGTCGGCCGGCGCCGGCGTCATCATCGGCTTCATGGCGCTGTTCAAGATTCTGATGTCCTACCTGCGGGCCGCGCCGCTGGTCGAGACCTTTTTGTTCAGCATGAACTATTCGCTCGGCTTCATGTTCATCCACGTGCTGCACTTCACGGTCGCCACCAAGCAGCCGGCGATGACGGCCTCGCGCATCGCCGCCGGGCTGCACAGCAGGGACGGCCGCAACATCGACCTCGAAAGCATGGCCGAGTTGTGCAACAAGGTCATCCGCACGCAAAACATGGCGGTGCTGGGCAACCTGGCCACCGCGATCCCGACCGCGTGGCTGATCGCCATGGCGTGGCCGCATCTGACCGGCCACCATCTGGTGTCGCCGGACAAGGCCATGCACCTGCTCGCCGATATCGACCCGATCCACGGCCCGGCGCTGGTGTACGCGGCCATCGCCGGCGTCTGCCTGTTCGTCGCCGGCCTGATCTCGGGCTACTATGACAACAAGGCGCTGTACACGCGCTGGGCGCAGCGCATCGCGCAGCTGCGCGGCCTGCGCTGGCTGCTGGGGCAGGAACGCCTGGACCGCTTCGGCGTGTACATGGAGAACAACCTCGGCGGCCTGATGGGGAACTTCTTCTTCGGCATCCTGCTCGGCGTCATGCCGCTGCTGGGCTTCCTGCTCGGCATGCCGCTCGACATCCGCCACGTGACGTTCTCGTCGGCTAACTTCGCCACCGCGATGGTCGGACTCGACTACAACGTCAGCTGGCAGCTGGTGGTGACCTCGGTGGCCGGTTTCGTCCTCATCGGCACGGTCAACCTGCTGGTCAGCTTCGGGCTGGCGTTGTGGGTGGCGCTGCGCTCGCGCCAGGTGCGTTTCAAGCACGGCTGGCAGCTGATGAAGGTGCTGGGACGCAGGTTTATACAAGGGCCGGTGTCATTCTTTTTCGGCTCGGCGGCGGAAGAGGCGGCGCCGTTGGCGCTGTCCGATGAATCGAAACTACCCCAAAAGGCAAACAGATGAAATCCTCAAGCATGCGTATCTGGCTTCCCATGTCCCTCATGTGCTGGGGCTTGCTGGGCGCATGCGCCTCGCTGCCGGACGTGGCCACGATGAGCGACCGGCTGGAACCGGCGGCCACGCCCAGCGTCAAGGGCAAGAACGGCGACGTCAGCCCGGCGCGCACCAAGGCGCTGCTGGCCAAGCGCTGGCCCAAGGGCTCGCTCGACATGCAGGCCCAGGCGGCGCTGGAGGAAGCGGCCACCGGCGTGCCCCTCATCGACGGCAACAAATGCACCTTGCTGTTCGACGGTCCGCAGACGATGGGCGAAATGCTCAAGGCCATCAACGGCGCGCGCAACAACATCAACCTGGAAACCTACATCTTCGACCAGGACGAGCTGGGCCTGCAGTTCGCCGACGCGCTGATCGCCAAACGACTGGCCGGCGTGACCGTCAATATCCTGTACGACAGCGTCGGCACGCTGGGCGTGCCGGCCGAATTCTTCGACCGCATGCGCAAGGCCGGCATCAACCTGCTCGAGTACAACCCGGTCAATCCGGCCAAGCTCAAGGGCGACGACTGGCGGGTCAACAACCGCGACCACCGCAAGGTATTGATCGTCGACGGCAAGACCGCCTTCACCGGCGGCATCAACATCAGCGCCGCCTACTCCAAGGGCTCGCTGTTCCGCTCCGGCGCCAGGCAGCCCAAGGACAAGGACGACGTCGGCTGGCGCGACACCCACATCAAGGTCGAAGGACCGGCGGTGCACGCGTTCCAATGGCTGTTCGTGCGCCAATGGGCCACGCAGGACCGCACCGACCTGCCGGAGGCGGACTACTTCCCGCAGCCGGTGATCGCCGGCGACAAGGTGGTGCGCGTGCTGGCCAGCGACCCGGGCGGCCATTTCGAGATCTTCAAGGCGTACAGCCTGGCGATCCAGGAAGCGAAAAAGAGCATCCACCTGACGTCGGCGTATTTCGTGCCGGACCGTCAAACCGTCGACGCGCTGATCGCCGCCGCCAAGCGCGGCGTGGACGTCAGGATCATGCTGCCGGGCGTCTCCGACAGCGGCCTGGTGTTCCACGCCAGCCACGCGCTGTACGACGAACTGCTATCGAACGGCATCAAGATCTACCACCTCAAGCTGGCGGTACTGCACGCCAAGACCGCCGTCATCGACGGCACTTGGTCGACGGTCGGCTCGACCAACATCGACACGCGCAGCTTCCTGCACAACAGCGAGCTGAACGTGGTGGTACTAGGCGCCGCGTTCGGCAACGAGATGGAAAAAGCGTTCCAGGAAGACATGCGCGACTCCAAGCAGATCACGCTGGAGGACTGGCGCAACCGGCCGCTGACCGACCGCCTGAAGGAATGGGCCGCCCGCGTCATGAACTACTGGCTCTAAACTCCGGGGTCAGGTCCACCATTTCTACACGGGCTCATCTTATTGGGCGTGAAATATTCCGGGGTCAGGTCCACCAATGCTACACGGGCTCATCTTATTTGGCGTGAAATGGGCTCCAACTGCACAGGCCGTGTAGCAATGGTGGACCTGACCCCGGATTAGGCTTTGGCGGCGAGGTGCCAGGCTTCGCCGATGCGGCGGAAGCTTTCGGTGAGCACGCGCTCGAAACTGGCCGTGCCGTCCACCCAGCTGTAACGGTCGACCTCGATCTGCTCCGGGTCCACCCGGATCACATTGAACGAGTTCGACTCCCCCCGCCCGCGCGTGGACGTGGCCGTGCCGGCCTGCACCACCAGCGCCGCATAGCCGCTGAGCTTGTAGCGGTCCGCGCTGTTGCCGGCGTGGCTGGAATGTAAATGCCCCGCCAGCAGCAAATCCACGCCGCATTCGGAAAACGCCCGCATCGCCATCGGCGCCCGGTTCACCAGGTCATCCTTGTCGAACCTCTCCGGCAAATCGAACGGGTGGTGCGTGACGACGATGCGCGTCAGGTTGGGATTGACCGCGCTCATGCGCTGGCGCATCCGCACCACCTGCTCGTCATTGATGCGGCCGTCCTTGAACGTCAGCGAACGCGCGGTGTTGATGCCGAGGATGGCGATCTCGTCGTCGATATATTCCGGCGCCAGGTCCAACGTCACGTAACGCGTGTATTTGCGCAGCGGCGTCAGAAACCGCGTGGCGACGTTGTACAAGGGGATGTCGTGGTTGCCCGGCACCACGATCTGCGGCCCCGGCAAGGTGTCGAGGAACGCGCGCGCGGCCTTGAACTCCTCGGTCTTGGCGCGCTGCGTCAGGTCGCCGGAGACGACCACCACATCCGGCGCCAACCTGGCCGTCAGTTGCTGCAACGGCGCCAGCAACGCCTGGTCGACCCGGCCGAAATGCAGATCGGACAAATGGACGATGGTTCGCATGCTGCCCTCCTACGCGGCCGGCGCGGCCGGCACGATCACCCGCAACGCCGCGGCCCTGGAACGATAGCACAACGGCGGCGCCATCACTGTCACCTCGCCGTCCGTGGCCACGCGCATCCGCCGGTGCCGCGTTTCGATCACCAGCTCGGTGGCCGACAGCACGTCGAAATCCTTGGCCTCGGACAGCCGGCCGAACAAGGCGTGGATGGCGTAGCGCAGCAGGCCCAGCCGCGTCGGCTTTTGCGCCACATATAAATACATCTTGCCGCTGTCGAGCCGCTCGCGCTCGCCCATGGTCAAGCCTTGCATGTATTCGTTGTTGCCGATGAAGACGAACGGCGTGCGCCGCAAATGCTCGCCGCCGTTGATCTTGAGCCGCACGCTCATGAACGGAAAGCGCCGCGCCGCGACGAACACCGCGCGCGCGAACGCGTGCCACTTGCCGCGCCCCAGCTGCCTTTGCTGATGCTCGCGGTCGCGCACGATGTCCGGATAGATGCCCAGGCTGGAGTTGTTGAGGAAGATGCGGCCGTTGACCTCGCCGACGTCGACCGGCTTGGCCTCGCCATGCACGGCGTTGGCGACGGCCGCGTCCAGCTCCAGCGGGATGTTCAAGTCCTTGGCGAAGTGGTTCAGCGTGCCCAGCGGCAGCACGCCCAGGCTGGTCCGGCTGTCCACCAGCGCGGACGCGACGGCGTTGATGGTGCCGTCGCCGCCGCCGGCCACCACCACGGGCGCCCCC
>DATMSN010000253.1:0-3674 GCA_035565375.1 Duganella sp.
CGGGCCGGCGACGCCGCCCGCAAGGCGGTGCCGCAAGTGGAACTGGTGCGGGCGGGCGTGATCCTGCACGCGGCCAACGCCAGCGCGCAGGCCAGCGGCGAGGTGTCGACCATCGGCATCGGCTCGCTGCTCGGCATCGTGCTGCTGATGTGGTTCGCCTTCCATTCTTTCAAGCCGATTTCGCTGATCCTGCTGTCGATCGGCATCGGCTTCCTCGGCGCCTTGTCGGTGTGCTGGATGATGTTCGGCCAGATCCATTTGATGACGCTGGTGTTCGGCGCCAGCCTGATAGGCGTGGCGCAGGATTACGGCATCTACTTCCTGTCCAACCGCCTGGCGGCCGACGAAACACTCGATTCGCCGGCTTTGCTCACACGCCTGCTGCCCGGTCTTTGCCTGACGTTGCTGGCGGCGGTGATCGGCTACATGGGACTGGCGTTGACGCCGTTCCCCGGGCTGCGCCAGATGGCGGTGTTCTCCGCGCTCGGGCTGGTGTTCGCCTGGCTGACGGTGGCGTTCTGGTTCCCGGCGCTGATCGGCGCGCGGGCGCTCAAGTCCGGCGGCCTGGTACGCGTGTACGGCGACGCGCTGCGGCATTGGCCGGTGCTGCGGCTGAACGGCGCCACGCTGGCGGCGGCGGTGGCCTTCGCGCTGGCGGCGGGCTACGGCATCAGCCGCCTGGGCGCCAACGACGATATCCGCCTGCTGCAAAATCCGTCCAAGCACCTGATCGACGATCAGATCAAGTTGAGCAAGCTGCTGGACGCGCCGACGCCGGTGCAGTACTTCCTGGTGCGCGGCGCCTCCGCCGAGATGGTGCTGCAACACGAGGAGGCGCTCAAGGCGAAGCTCGATAAACTGATCGCCACCGGCGGCATCACCGGCTATCAGGCCGTGTCGAACTGGGTGCCGTCGGCCCGCGCTCAGGCCGAACGCCGCGCGCTGATCGAACGAAAGCTGCTCGGTGACGACGGCCCGCTGCAAGGAGTGGCCAAACAAACGGGCGAGGACGCGCAGTGGATCGCGGCAACCCGCGCCGGATTGCTGGCGGCCGGCGCGCCGCTGACGCCGGACGATTTTCTGAAGTCGCCGGCCAGCGAGCCGTCGCGTCATCTGTGGCTGGGCGAGACCGGCGGCGTCCACGCCAGCATCGTCGCGCTGCGCGGCCTTGGCAGGGCGGCGGTGCCCGAGGTGATGCGCGCGGCCGACGGATTGCAGGGCGTGCAGTGGGTCGACAAGGTGGCGGAGATTTCGTCGGTGCTGGGCCGCTATCGCGAGAACATGAGCTGGGTGGTGCTGGGGGCGTACGCGCTGGTGTTCGCGATGCTGTTCCCGCGCTATCGCGGCCGCACCTGGCGCGTGCTGGCGCCGACGGCGCTGGCCAGCGTCGCCACGCTGGCGGTGCTGGGTTTGGCGTCGCAGAATCTGCAGCTGTTCCACGTGCTGGCGCTGTTGCTGCTGCTTGGCGTCGGCGTCGACTACGGCATCTTCATGCAGGAGCGCCCCGACAATCGCGGCGGCGCGGCGTGGCTGGCGGTGGGGATGTCGGCGTCGAATACGTTTTTGTCGTTTGGTTTGCTCGGCCTGAGCAAGACTCCGGCGTTGCAGGCCTTTGGCCTGACCATGCTGCTGGGGATCGCGCTTGCCTGGCTCATCGTCCCCTGTTTTGGCACCATCAAAGAAAGCAAGCATGAGTGACGCACTGAAGATCGAAGCCGTGGAAATCCTGATTGTCGGCGCCGGCCCGGCCGGTTCCGTCGCCGCCGCGCTGCTGCGCCAACAGGGGCGCCAGGTGCTGGTGATCGAGCGCGAGGAATTTCCGCGCTTTTCGATCGGCGAAAGCCTGCTGCCGCAAAGTATGGCCTACCTCGAACAGGCGGGCATGCTGCGGGCGGTGGTGGAGGCGGGCTTCCAGTTCAAGAACGGCGCGGCCTTCATGCGCGATGGCCGCTACACCGATTTCGATTTCCGCGACAAGCACTCGGAGGGCTGGGGCACGACCTACCAGGTGCAGCGCGCGCAGTTCGACCACATCCTGGCGAAGGAGGCGGCGCGCTTCGGCGCCGAGGTGCGCCACCGCCACGAAGTGACGAACATCGAGCTGGGCGAGGACGGCGCGCCGGCGCTGGTCACCGTCAAGAATCCGGACGGCGAAGCGTACCAGGTGCGCGCCGGCTTCATTCTGGACGCCAGCGGCTTTGGCCGCATCCTGCCGCGGCTTTTGAAGCTCGAAACGCCATCCAAATTCCCGGTGCGCGGGGCGATCTTCACCCACGTCGAAGACGGCATACGCGGTGGCTTCGACCGCAACAAGATCCGCGTGACGGTCCATCCGACGCACGACGACGTCTGGTTCTGGACCATTCCATTCGCCGGCGGCCGCTGCTCGCAGGGCGTGGTGGCGGAAACCAGCTTCCTCGACCGCTATCAGGGTACGCCGACCGAGCGGCTGCAAGCGATCCTGGCCGAGGAGCCGTCGCTGAGCGCCTTGCTGGCCGACGCCAAGTGGGACACGCCGGCGCGCCAGATCGTCGGCTATTCGGCCAACGTGGAAAAACTGTGGGGGCCGGGCTACGCGCTGCTGGGCAACGCTGGCGAGTTCCTCGACCCGGTGTTCTCGTCCGGCGTGACCATCGCCTTCAAGTCGGCCAGCCTGGCCGCCGCCGCGCTGCAACGCCAGTTCGCCGGCGAGACGGTCGACTGGCAGGCCGACTTCGGCGCGCCGCTGCGCAAGGGCGTGGACACGTTCCGCGTCTTCGTCGAGTCCTGGTATGCCGGCGGCTTCCAGAAGATCATCTTCCACGAAAACCAGCAGCCCGAGATCAAACGCATGATCTCCGCCATCCTGGCCGGCTACGCCTGGGACTTGAGTAACCCGTACGTCAAGGAGACGCCGCGCAGGCTCGCCGCGTTGGAGGCCTTATGCACGCCGCAGTGATATCGAACCGGGTACGCCACGGCCTGCATGTGGCGTTGCTGACGGCGGTGGCGTTGCTGGCCGGCTGCGCCACCACGCCGCCGCCGCAGGCCCGTCTTGGCTTGAAGCTGCCGCCGGCGGCGCTGGGCGCCTCGATCAGCGTGCAGCAGCATCTGAAGGTCGAGCGCGCCGGCCGCACCGACGATCTGGACGTGGCGTTGCAGGTGGAGCCGGAGGCGATCGACGTGGTCGGCCTGGCGTTCGGCCAGCGCGTGCTGACCATGCATTACGACGGCAAGGAGCTGACCTCGTGGCGCCATGTGATGCTGCCGTCGCAGGTGCGTCCCGAGGATGTGCTGGAGGACATGCAACTGACCCTGTGGCCGGCCGAGGCGGTTGCCGCCGCGCTGCCGGACGGCTGGCGCATCGGCGAGCAGGGGCCGACGCGCACCTTGTACCTGGCGGACGAGCCTATCATGCGGATATCCTACAGTGGAACCCCGCGCTGGAGCGGCACCGTGGTGTTGGAGAATCTGCGTTATCACTATAAGCTGACGATAGAGTTCGCGCAGGAAGGCCAATGAGCCCAATGAGCGCAACGATTGACCGAGACTGAAGCATGTTGAATTTTTATCTGAACGCTTGCGGCATTGTCTGCGCGCTTGGCGACAGCCACGCGCAGGTCAAGGCGCGGCTGTACGCGGGCGACAGCGGCGTCGCGACGACCGGCGAATGGTCGCCGGGGCGCGAGCTGCCG
>DATMSN010000254.1:0-2106 GCA_035565375.1 Duganella sp.
TGGCGGTGATGGGGGAACAAGGCCCGGCGGTCGCCGGCCGCGTGGCCGCCGCGCTCAAGCTCAAAGTGGCCGACGCGGCCTGGCACACGCAGCGCGACGAGTGGGTGCGTCTGGGTCTGGAAGTGGCGGTACTGTCCGGAAGCCTGGGCAAGCTGGCCACGGACCTGAGCCTGATGGCGCAAGGCGAGATCGCCGAATTGGCCGAGCCGTCCGGCAACGGCCGCGGAGGATCGTCGGCCATGCCGCACAAGCGCAATCCGGTATCGGCGATGATCGCGCTGGCCGCCGCCACCAGAACCCCGCAACACGCGGCCGCGCTATTGGCCAGCATGGGCCAGCAGCATGAGCGTGGCCTGGGCAACTGGCAAGCCGAACTTGCCGAATGGCCCGGCCTGTTCCTGAGCGCCCACGGCGCGCTGCAGGCGCTCAACGACGCCTTCGCCGGCCTGCGGATCGACAGCGCGCGCATGCTGCGCAATATCGACGCGCTGCAAGGACTGGTGTTCGCCGAAGCGGCATCGGCGTATCTGGCCGCCACCATCGGCAAGCAGGCGGCGCACGCGCTGCTGGAAAAAATGACCGGAGAGGCACTCGCCAGCGATCGCCATCTGTCGGATGTGCTCGAAGAAGCGGTGCGGCGGGACGACACACTGCGCGCCCACGTCGACACGGCGCATCTGCGTTCGCTGTTCGATCCGGTCGCCGCCACCGCGCCCGCCCACCGGCTTGCGCAACAACAGCTACAAAGCCTGCGCGGCGATATCGCCTCGCTCAACCAAAAGTGAAGACATCATGAGCTACGATCCCATCGACCACGACTTCGAGCGTGGCCTCGGCAACCGCCGCGCCATCCTGGGCGACGCGTGGGTGGAGCGTTCCCTCGGCAACGCCAACAATTTCAACGCCGATTTTCAGAACCTGATCACCCGCTTCGCGTGGAACGAGATCTGGGGCCGTCCTGGCCTGGAACAGAAGACGCGGCGCGCCATCGTCCTCTCCATCACCATCGCGCTGGGCCGGTGGGAGGAGTTCGATCTGCACGTGCGCGCCGCGCTGCTGGGCGACGAGTCGAACCGCCTGACGCCGGATGAACTGAAGGAAGTATTGATCCAGTCGGCCATCTATGCCGGCGTGCCGGCGGCGAACACCGCCTTCACGCACGCGCTGGCGATCCTGCGCGAAGTCGGCCCGCAAATCGGCTACGAGCTGGAACCGGCCGCTCCCGCCAACGCCAGCCACCCCGGCGTCGGCCGCGAAGGCCGCGGCGAAAAGTCCCGTCCCTCGCTGCACTACACGGTGCGCGAGCCGCGCAACGGCAAGGCACCGCGCCACACCGTGGTGCTGAGCCACGCCATCGGCTGCGACCTGACCATGTGGGACGGGCTGGCGAATCAACTGGCGGAGGACAGCCGCGTGATCGCCTACGATCATCGGGGCCATGGCGGCTCGGAGTCGCCGCCGGGCGCGTACACCATGGCCGATCTGGCAGACGACGCGGCGGCGCTGCTGCGCGAGCTCGATACCGGGCCGGTGGTGTGGGTGGGCTTGTCGATGGGCGGCATGGTTGGCCAGGAGCTGGCGCTGCGCCATCCGGCGCTGGTGCGCGCGCTGGTGCTGGCCAACACCACCTCCGGCTATCCGCAAGCCGCGCGCGAGGCCTGGGTGCAGCGTATCGCCACGGTGCGCGAAGGCGGCATCGAAGCGATAGCGGATGCGGTCATGGGCCGCTACTTCCACGAAGGATACAGGGCCGATCACGCCGCGACGGTGGCTCGCTTCCGCCGCCGCGTGGTGTCGACCGACCCGGTCGGCTACACAGGCTGCTGCAACGCCGTCGGCACGGTCGACACGACGGCGCGACTGGGCGGGATTCAGGCGCCAACACTGGTGATCGCGGGAGAACTGGATCAGGGAACGCCAATCGAGATGTCGCAAACGCTAGTGGATGGCATCGCCGGCGCCAGGCTGGAGGTGTTACAACAAGCCTCCCACCTGAGCTACATCGAGCAACCGCAAGCCTTCAGCCAGGTAGTCCGCTCCTTCATCACGGAACTATGATCAACCACGGAGACACGTAGGGCGGTTAGCGGGCGAGGCCCGCTAACC
>DATMSN010000255.1:0-2816 GCA_035565375.1 Duganella sp.
CTGTCGTCGGCACCGTGCAGCTGATCACGGCGCAGCCGGACAACCAGCCGCATCGCGCGGACATCGCCAAAATGCTGGTGCACCGGGACGCGCGCCGGCGTGGCGTGGCGGGCTTGTTGATGGCGGCCGTCGACCAGGCCGCGCGCGATGAGGGGAAAAGCGTGCTGGTGCTCGATACCGTCACCGGCGGCGACGCCGAACGGCTGTACCAGCGCGCCGGCTGGCACAGCGCCGGCACGGTGCCGAAATACGCGCTGATGCCGGATGGCGCCTACTGCGGCACCACCTTCTTCTACAAGCATCTGGCATAACATTCGACTATCCTCAGCGAGAAACGTCATGACAAGTGGAAGCCTGATTGGTATCGCAACCGTGTTAATTGTCTTCGCCGGCCCGTTGACACTCTGCCTGGCTGGATGGCTCGATGCGCGCCGAGGATCGGCGGGCGCTAGTCGCCCTATCGAATGGGATTGGAAATTGATCATCGCGTCGGCGCTGCTCTATGTGCTGGCTTTCAACCTGACGTTCTTCATCCAGGAGTTGGCTTTGGTATTACCCAAGGCGCTCACGCCCGGACTGAGGCCCACGCTATTCCACAACAATCACATCTGGGACGGCGAAAGCCCGCTGGCGGCCTTATTCCAGGGCACCGGGGCGCTCGCCACGCTGCTGGCCGGCGCCGCCTGCGCCTTGCTGTTGCGGCGTGGCGCGGGCAAATCCGCCGCGATCCGCGTATTTCTGTTCTGGATGGCATACAGCGGCGTGTTCATGGCACTTCCACAAGTCGTTATCGGGGCCCTCAGCGACAAAAGCGACGTGGGCATGGCCATGGATTATTTCCAGCTCGGAACCACAAGCAAGACGATCGCGGCACTGCTGGCGCTGGCAGCGATTCCGCTGGCTGCCGTTTGGCTCGGCAAGCTGTTGCTCGCTGAAGTGGGGAGCCGGCAGCAGGTCGACGATGCCAAGGGACGCAGCCGGCTAGTTTTCATCAGTGCAACGCTTCCGGGCATGCTGGCGCTACCGGCGATCATCCTGTTTCGTGTTCCGCGCGAGCTGATAGAGGTGCTGCTGGTGCCGTTAGTGGTGACAGTGATCGGACTCGCCTGGATACAAGCCGGGGCTTGGCGCGCCCGCATAAACGCCCACCATGGCGGCGGCACGGCCGGGTCGATTGCCCGGCCGCTCGGCGCGGTTCTGTGCCTGCTCCTGGTCTTTCAAATATTGCTGAGACCTGGAGTACACTTTTACTGAGGATCAGAGCTTTTCGATCGCCAATGCGATGCCCTGCCCACCGCCAATACACAACGAAACCACGCCACGCCGGGCCAACCCGCGGCGCATCGCGTGCAGCAGGCGCACCGTCAGAATCGCCCCGGTCGCGCCGATCGGATGACCATGGGCCACGGCGCCGCCCTCGACGTTGATGACGTCTTCCGGCAACGACAAACGCCGCGCCGCCGCCAACGGCACGACGGCGAATGCCTCGTTGATTTCAAAACGGTCCACGTCGGACAGCGCCCAACCCGCGCGCGCGAGCGCCTTGTTCACCGCCGGTACGGGCCCCAGCCCGAACTGGCCGGGTTCCACGCCGACCACGGAAGACGCGACCAGGCGCGCCAACGGCTGCAGTCCAAGCCGCTCGGCGGTGGCGCGGTCCGCGACGATCAGGGCCGCCGCTCCGCTATTCAAGCCGGGTGCGTTGCCGGCGGTGATCGTGCCATCGGGGCGGAACGCCGGTTTCAACCGCGCCAGCGATTCCTCGGTGGTGTCGGGACGATTGGCCTCGTCGGTGTCGAAAACCTCAACCCCTTTCCTGCCCTTGATCTCCACGGCCACGATCTCGTCGCGGAACATGCCGGCCGCCTGGGCTGCGGAAAAGCGTTGCTGGGAACGGGCGGCCCAGCGGTCCTGTGCCCGGCGGTCGATGTCCAAATCCCTGGCCAGGTCTTCGGTGTGCCACCCGGAGTGCTCCGACGAGAACGCGTCCACCAGGCCGTCGCGCAGCAGGCTGTCGAGGATTTGCGCATGCCCCATCCGCGCGCCCCAACGCGCGTCCGGCATCAGGTACGGCGCCTGGTCCATGTTTTCCATGCCGCCGGCCAGGACGACATCGGACTCCCCGGCGAGGATTTCGAACGCAGCGGTAACGATCGCCTGCGCGCCCGACCCGCACACGCGATTCAGCGTCATCGCCGGCACGCCGACGGGAAGGCCGCCGTGGACGCCAGCCTGGCGCGCGGGATTCATGCGGTTGCCGGCCTGGACGACATTACCCATCAACACGGCATCGATGCGGTCCGGGGCAATGCCGGCGCGCTCGACGGCGGCGCGGATGGCAATGGCGCCGAGCTCGACGGCGCCGACGCTTTTCAGCGCCCCGTTGAAAGCACCGATGGCGGTGCGAACAGGTGCGCAGAGGACGATTTCTCGGTTAGACATGATGAATCCTTTCGGCTATGCCGCCTGGCACTTCCGGCTTCGGCGGCGTGGTTAAAGTGAATTCACTTAAATTACGATCATAATCTAAAAATGATTGGAATACCAGCGCCGGGAAAACAGATGGTGTGGGCTGTACCGGCGCCCCTTGGGAACGGTTACGAACGGTGCGCTTCGGCTTTTATGCGCATGCCAGAATGGGCGCCAGCTATTCTGAAAGAGGCACATGACCCCGGAACTCGTGTTCACCATCGGCCATTCAAACCGGCCAATCGAGGATTTCATCGGGCTGCTGTGGCAGAACGGGGTTGGCTGCCTGCTCGACATCCGGACGATTCCGAAATCGCGGCACAATCCCCAATTCGGCCAGGACCAGC
>DATMSN010000256.1:0-6750 GCA_035565375.1 Duganella sp.
CGGCACGCGCCCGGCCTTGCCGCCGTAGCGCAGGATGTCGCGGCACAGCGCCAGGATCACGGCCGGGTCGCGCCCGGCGATGGCGTTGCTGCCTTCGGTGACGGTGACCGGGCGTTCGGTGTTTTCGCGCAAGGTCAGGCAGGGCACGCCGAGCGCCGTGGTTTCCTCCTGCACGCCGCCCGAATCGGTCAGCACCACCTTGGCGTGCTTCATCAGGCTGAGCATGTCCAGATAGGGCAGCGGCGGCATGCACGCCAGTTGCGGCGCGTCGAGCAGGGCGTTCAGCTGGTGTTGCCTGAGCATGGCGCGGGTGCGCGGATGCAGCGGGAACAGGATCGGCAAGTCCTCGCTGAGCTTGACGATGGTTTCCATCAGCGCGCGCAGGCGCTGCGGATCGTCGACGTTCGACGGCCGGTGCATGGTCAGCAGCGCGTAGGGTTTGCCTTCCGGCACGAACCCTGACAGGTTGGCGTCGTTCAACACCTGGGACACCGGCGGCGCGTGCGGCAACTGGCGCAGCAGCGTATCGATCATGACGTTGCCGACGAAATGGATGCGGTTGGCCGGCACGCCCTCGCGCAGCAGGTTGGTCATGCCGCTCGATTCGCTGGTGAACAACAGTTCGGACAGCTGGTCGGTCAGGATGCGGTTGATTTCCTCCGGCATCGAGCGGTCGTAGCTGCGCAAGCCGGCCTCGACGTGGAAGACCGGGATGTTCTTCTTGGCCGCCGTCAGCGCGCAGGCCAGCGTGGAGTTGACGTCGCCCACCACCAGCACGGCGGTGGGCGCGGTCTCCTCGAGCACCGGCTCGAAGCGCCGCATGACCTCGGCGGTCTGCACGGCGTGGCTGCCGGAGCCCACCTCCAGGCGGAAATCCGGCTCGGCCAGCTCGAGCGTCTTGAAGAACTGGCCATCCATGTCCTGGTCGTAATGCTGGCCGGTGTGGACCAGCATGGTCTCGGCCTGGTAGTCGGCCTGCTGGATGGCGCGCAGCACCGGCGCCACCTTCATCAGGTTGGGGCGCGCGGCGACGACGCAGGCGATACGGGGGACGCGGGTACTACGGACTGTGGGGGACGTTGGCATGGCCGCTCCGCTTAAAACGCCACCGGCAGGGCGGCACTGGCACCATTTTCGCGGCAGTTGCCATCGGCGATAGGGACAGCGCAAGGCGCGGACCTAATCATAATAACCATAGTAGTCGCCACCGGGAAAACTCTTGCTCTTGTTATAGATCAGGCTGACGTTGGGGCACTGCTCGATGCGCCGCAGCGCCTCCTTGACGTCGTGCTGCGTGGTGCGCTCGGACTCGACCACCATGACGATTTGCCCCATCTGCGCGGCCAGCACGCTCGCCTCGGTGGTCATCAGCAGCGGCGGCGAGTCGAAGATCACGATGCGGTCGGCGTAGCGCTCGGCGATCTCGGTCAGCAGCCGGCTCATGCTGCGGCTGGCCAGCAGCTCGGTCGCGTGCTTGTTGGCGCGCCCGGCCGGTAGCAGGCTCAGCGTGCTGACGTTGGTGCGCAGGATGACGTCGGCCAGCTCGGTCTTGTCGCGCAGCAGGATGTCCATCAGGCCCGGCTCCGGCGGCAGGCCCAGCACCTTGAGCACCGACGGCCGGGCGACGTCGGCGTCGACCAGCAGCACGGTGATATCCATTTCCATGGCGATGCTCATGGCCAGGTTGACCGCGCAATAGGTCTTGCCCTCGCCGGGCAGCGCGCTGGTGACGATGATCAGGTTGCCGTGGCGGATGGGGGCGATGTCGCGGTCGCCGCGCGCGTTGCGCAGCAAGGGCCGCTTGATGATGCGGAAGTCCTCGGCCACCGGCGTGCGCCCGCCGTCGTGCGTGACCATGCCGAGCTGGCTGAGCCTGGCCAGGTTCAGGTCGACGCAGCGCGGCGGCGCCAGCGGCGCGGCCGGCAGCATCGCCAGGTCTTCGGATTTGTCCATGGTCATTGTGTTCCTATCGCAAGATGGTTGCCGCCAGCACGCCGCCGTACACCACGAACAAGCTCGACAAGGCGGCGCCGAACGCGTACTTGCCGCGTTGGCGCTTGGTTTTTTCCGTCTCGGTCCAGTTCATCGACACCGTGCCCAGCACCGGCAAACCGGTGCGCTCGCGCAGCTCGCCGGGACGCAGGAAGGTCGGCCGCACCTGGCTGATCAGCAGGGCGGTGGCGACGCCGCACAACAGCGCGCCCCCCAGCACCAGGCTGAACATGAGCAGGCGGTTGGGACCGATCGGCGTCAGCGGCACGGTCGGCGGATCGATGATCTTGAAGGTCATCATGTCGGTCGTGGAGCTGAGGTCGCCGGACAGCTTGGCCGCCTCGCGCCGGCCCACCAGCTTTTCGTAGTTGTCCTTGTTGATCAGGTAGTCGCGGTTGAGCTGGGCCAGCTCCGACTCGATCTCCGGCACCGCGTTGGCCAGGGCCAGCAGGCGCTGGTGGCGCGCGCCGTACTCCTGCACGCGGGCGGCGATCGCGGCCACCTTGGCGTCGGCCTCGGCCTGCGCCACCTTCAACTGCTGCAGCATCGGGCTGAAGTTCCTGCCGGGGTCGCCGACCTTGAGCTTGCCTTCCTCGACCTTGCGCGCCTCCAGCTGCGCCAGCAGGCGCTTGGCGGCCACGATGTCCGGGTGCAGCTCGGTGTACTGCAGCCGCAGCGCGTCGAGGTTTTTGTTGATCGCCGCGATGCGCCCGTCGAGCTCGGGGTTGTCGATGGCGGCCGGCGTCATCCGGGTGTCGAGGATGGGTTCGTCGCCGCTGATCTGGCTGGTGATGGCGTTGCGCGCCTGTTGCGCCTCGACCAGCTCCAGCTTGGCCGCGTTGAGCGCGTCGGCCGACTGCTCGAGCTGCGTGCTGTAGTCGCTGCCCTGGCGCGGCAGCAGCCCGGTGTTCTTGCGCTTGAACTCCTTGAGCGAATTCTCGGCCGCGACCAGCTTGGTTTCATACGCCTTGATCTGGTCGTCGATGAATTGCACGGCTTTGCGCGATTCACCGTTTTTACCTTTGAAACTGCCTTCGAGGAATATGGTCAGCAGCGATTGGACGACGTCGCGCACCAGGCGCGGATTGCGGTTGTTATACGTGATCGTATAGATGTCGAAATTGCCGGTGCCGCCGATCTTTATCTTGCTCATTAAATCGTCGAGCTGCTGTTGTTGATCGCGCGCGGTCTTGGCGTTGATGTCGAGATCGACCATGCGCATGACGCGCTCGACGTTGGGGCGGCTGAGCAGGGTGCGGCTCATGATCGATACTTGCTGCTCGACATTGGGGACGCTGGTCATGCCCGCCAGCAGCGGTTTGAGGATGCTTTGGGTGTCGACGAACACGCGCGCCGTGGTCTGGTAGTCGTCCGGCAGCATGGCTACCTTGATCCATCCCAACGTCGCCACCAGCCACATGACGGAAATCGCGTACCAACGGTATTTCCATATCCCTTTCAGGCTCGAGATCAGCTGGTTGATTAACTCCTCCATATTCAAACATCTCCACTGACGGCGAACTCGGGAACTTAAATTATATGGCTCGGATAATACAAATTTCTCTTAACTCTACGGTGCTTGAGACAGATCAAGCGGGGTCGGCCGTGGTTTCCGTGCCAGCGCCGCGCCGCCCGCCGGGGAATATATTTTAAGTTATGGAACTTTTGGCAAATGCCGAGGTCTGACCTGCATGCCCCAGTCGCCCCTTGCCGGCGCTGGCCGACAGACCCGACAGACCCGACAGGATGCCAACCGTGCAACACGACGATGCGATAGTTTCCTTTGAAGCCGGTCCAGGCCTGCGCGACCTCGTGGTCGGCGAGGGCGCGGGCGAAGCGCTGCTGGATCACCCCCTCGACCAGCAGATATTTCACATACGCATGGCCAATTCACAAGGCCGGCGCGAGGCGGCCAGCCTGCTGCTGAAGAAGATGTATGGCTGGCGCGGCTACGCGGTGGACCCGAACGCCGCCCATTCCCCCAATAAAATCACGCTGTTCGCCGAGACCGGCGGCGAAACCGTCGGCACCATGTCGCTGTGCCTCGATACGCCGGAGATCGGCTTGCCGGCCGATGAAAACTTCCGCGACCTGCTGGACCAATTGCGGGGCCAGCAACGGCGCCTGTGCGAGCCGTCCAGGCTGGCCATCGACAAGGGCGTGTCCAAGCGCGTGTTCGCCGCGCTGATCCACATCTCATATATCTACTCGCGCAACATCCACCGGTACACCGACTACATCATCGAGGTCAATCCGCGCCACACGATGTTCTACAAGCGCATGCTGGGCTTCCGCGACTTCGGCGGCGAACGGCAGTGCACGCGGGTGGGGGCGCCGGCCGTGCTGCTGCGGCTCGAGCTCGAGTACATGGGCGAGCAAATCCGCCAATTCGGCGGCCTGATGGAAGCGCACAACAACGAACGTTCGTTCTATCCCTATTTCTTTCCCACGTGGGACGAACCCGGTATCACGGGCCGGCTGGTCAACGGCCGGACATGAGCAGCGCCGGGGAGTCGCCTTGCGGTGGTGTCCGATCCGCCGCGCCGGACTTGCCCTGCGCGATGTCCAAATGCTGGCGGATGTCGATGTTGGCCGGGGCCGCCGCGGCGGCCTGTTTCAGCAGCGGTAGCGCCCGTTCAACGTTGCCTTGCTCGACCAGTATCCAGCCCAGCGTATCGAGCACGACCGGGTTGGCCGGGGCGGCTTTGTAAGCACGCTCGGCCAGCCCCAGCGCGCGCGGATCTTTTTGCTGCTGGTAAAGCCAGGCCAGATTGTTCATCACCACCGCATGGTCGGGCGCCAGCTTCAGCAAGCGCTCGAACTGTGCGGTGCTGGCGGGGAAATCCTTTTCAGCGAGCAGGCTGCTGGCGAAGTACAGGCGCGTGGTGCGGTCGTCCGCGTGCTGGTCCAGCCACTTGTGCATGCGCGCGCGCGCCTCGGGCGAGTTTCCGGACTGTACCAACGCGCTGTACAGCGGTATCAGCGCGGGGCCGGAAGGTTGCAGGTCGTAGGCCTTTTGATACGCCGCCAGCGCCGGCTGCGTCTGTTTTTGCGCCATCAGCACATCGCCTTCCAGCTTGTAGCCCAGCGGGGCGTCGCGACGCGCCTTCTGGAATCGCCTGACCGTTTGCAGCGCCCGCGCCCAATCCCGCTGGCCGATCAGCAGCCTGGCGAGCGCGGCCTGGGCTTGCGCAAAGTCCGGCTGCAGCGACAACGCCTTGTCCAGCGCCTTGGCCGCGCCGTCGGCGTCCTTGACGGCGAGATGGGCGTCGGCGACGCGCAGCTGGATCTCGGCCGAATTCGGCTGCAGCGTGGCCAGCTTGGTCCAGTTCTCCAGCGCTGCGTCCCGGTCGCCGCCGCGGCCTTGCAGCTCGGCCAATAGCGCCAGCGCGTTGCTGTTCGACGGGTTGGTCGCCAGCACTTTTTCCGCCACCGTCAGCGCCTTCGGCAACTCGCCGATGCCGGCATAGAAGGTCGCCAGCCGCAGCGAGGCTTCCACGTTGTCCGGATGGTCGCGCACCACCTGTTCCAGCCAGCGGCGCGCCTCCGCCCGCATCGACCGCGTCAGCGCCAGATCGGCCAGCGCGGCCATGATGTCGGCGTTGCCCTTGTCCTTGTCCAGCGCCGCCAGCAGGCGCTCGCGGGCCTGCCCGGGTTTCTTGTCGTTTAGATCCAGCCGCGTCAGGTTGTCGAGCGCCGGCAGGTACAGCGGGTCGAAGGTCAGGGCCTTCTCGAAGCTGGCGCGGGCGCCGGCGTTGTCGCGGTTCATCAACAGGACGCCGCCCTTGAGGTTTTGCACCATCGGATTGCCGTCCTGCCGCGCTTCCAGCCGCTTGACGGCCGCCAGCGCCTTGGCATACTCCTTGTTGCGCAGCTGGCTCAGCACCAACAGCACGCCGGCGCGCGACGACTTGCCGTCGAGCAGCGTCGCGCGCTCGAGCTCGGCGATGGCGCGGCCGTTGTCGCCCATCCCCATGTGGCTCATCGCCAGCGCCGCGTGCAGCATGGTTGCCCGCGGCGCCAGCGCGGCGGCGCGCTCGAGGTAGTCCGCCGCCTTGGCGAACTGGCGCAGCCGCAGATGGATCTCGCCGGCCAGCGACAGCATTTCCAGATCCTGCTGATGCGTCGGCAGCAACGGCTCGACCAGTGCCAGCGCCTGGTCCGCCGCGCCGGTGTTGACCAGCACCACGGCCAACAGCTTGGTGGCGTAGGGTTGGCCCGGATTGGCGTCGAGGAATTTGCGCAGATATTGCTCGGCTTGCGAAAACTGGCCCAGTCCGCGCAGCACCGCGCCCATCAGCAGATTGCTGGGCAAATGTTCGGGGGCGGTGCGCAACACGCGCTGCAAATGTTCCTGCGCGGCCGCCAGCTTGCCTTCGCGGAAGTCCAGCAGCGCCTGTGTGTAAATAAGCATCAAATTGTTCGAGGCGACGCGGCCGGCGATGCCCAGTTCGGCGCGAGCCTGGTCGAACTTGCCCGACTGGATATGCAGGCTGGCGATGTCCACGTGCGCTTGCACCTGCGCCGGATGCAGCTTGAGCACCTGTTGATAGGCGGCCAGCGCCTCCGGGTTCTTGCCCAGCAGGCGCAGGATGTCGCCTTTCTGGCGCCACGCGTCGACCTCGTCCGGGGAGCGGGCCAGCGCGCGTTCGACCAGCGCCAGTGCCGCGTCGGGCTTGTCGTCGCGCAGTTCCAGGCGGACCAGTCCGAGCAGCGCCGCCGGGTTGTCGGGATGGCCGGCCAGTATCTGTTCGAACA
>DATMSN010000257.1:0-4583 GCA_035565375.1 Duganella sp.
GAACGAGGCCGTCAGCGCGCATATCGCCACCAGCGGCATCAGTTCGATCGCGTTCCAGATGTTCTTCTTCGCCGCCTTCGCGCTGCTGACGGCCGGCGCGTTCGCGCTGTACGCGATGCGGTACAAGATGGTGGATAACTATCGGGTCGCGGCCAAGTAACACAGCCGCCGGCGCAGCTTGGCGGATGACGCTGCCGCGTGTCCGACTTGCACACGGGCAGGTATCCTACTTGGAAAGTGTTTTGGGTGTGGAACAATCGTCGGGTTATCAGAGTATTCCAGGAGACGATCATGCCCATCCAATTCACCAGGACCAAAACCGCCATCGGCCTCGCGGCCTTCTGCCTGTCCGCCGCTTTCAGCATGGCGGCGCAGGCGCAAAGCAAACCGATGTCCGACAAGGATGTCGTCCAGCCCACCGGCAGCACCGGGGCGACGGCCTTCCAGCCCAAAGGCGCGGCCAAGGGGGAGGCCGAGGCCAATACCGGCGCCCAGAATGGCAACGCCGGTATGCAACAGCCGACCGGCAAGCCGGGCTTCGACAACAAGCCGCCCAAGGGCGCCAAGGCCGATTGCCACCGTCCGCAGGGCGGAGTCGATGCCAGCGGTGGCGAAAACATCTCCACCGCGCACAAGGACAACACCACGTGCACCAGCCGGCCAGCCAGGAAGAAGGACGGCAAATAGGCACATTGCGCCTCGAAACTCCAGATTTTTGATTCCCATGCCCGGCTAATTCAGGGTGCCGGCATGGCGGCCAGGCGCCGCTGGCTGCGCTGCAGATAGGCCTGCAGGCTGGCGCCGACTTGCCGCGCCTCGGCCAGCAGGCCGGGATCGACGCCCACCGGCGCCACGTCGGCCGCGCGGCTGATCAGCTCACTGCGATACACGCTGGCGAATTTCTTGTAGCGCAGCTGGAACGACCAGTGCGACGACAGGAAACTGAACACCTGGGCGCACTGGCTTTGCATCGACTTGTAGCTCACCACCAGATAGCGATGCTTTGGCAGCTTGTCCAGCGTCTGCAAGATCATCCGGTTGTACACCAGCCAGGCTTTCAGGTAGCGCTCGCGATGCTTGCGGCGATGCCGCGCCAGCCGCATCGACCGGTAAAAATACTTCCACGCCAGGCGATACGGCCAGCTTTTTGCCTGGTATCTGTTATCGAGCAGGCCGAAGTCCCGCTTGAGCAGCGAGTGCACCACTTCCTGGTAATCGCGCAGCAGCACCAGGTATTTCGCCTGCGGCAGCAACGCCGAATACGTCTCGAGAAACAAGCAGGTACGCGGCTCCTTCCAGCCCCATTGGGGGAAGCTGGAATTCCTGGCCGCGATAAGCGAGCGCATTTGGGCCTGCTCCCGCGCGCTCGGCGTCATCGCCCCGGGCGGATGCAGACCGTCGGGATGAACACCTTTGTCGATCAGGATTTGCTGGTGCAGCTGGAAGAAGTCCTCGTCTTCAAAATGGCCTTCGACATTGCCGGTGCCCGCGCCCACCAGGCGTTCGCCGACCTGCAAGCCGCAATCGTGCAGCCAATGCGTGATCAGCGATGTGCCGGAGCGGTGCATCCCGGCGATCACCAGGACGTCATTGGCCATGCCGGGCCCTCCTGCGCTGGACGAAAGCGGTCTGGCCCAGCACATACTCGCAGATGCGCGCGGTGCATTCGGCGATGCCGCTGTCGCGGGTGTTGAAATACAGGTCGGGTTCGGACGGCGGCTCGAACGGATCGTTGACGCCGGTCAGGCATGTCAACTTGTCCGGCGCATCGTCGGGCAGGCTGGCGCGCCGGTACAGGCCCTTGGTGTCGCGCCGCCTTAGTTCGTCCAGCGCGCAATCGATGAACACCACTTTCACGTCGCGATAGAGCGCGACCAGTTCCTTGCGCACTTCGTCATAGGGACTGATGGAGCTAATGATCGTGACGATGCCGTGCGCGGCGAATTTGTCGGCGAGGTAGCCCAGGCGACGCAGATTTTCGCTGCGGTCCTGGCGCGAAAAACCCAGGTCGGCGAACAAGCATGCGCGATACGTATCGCCATCGATGACTTCAACCGGAATGAATTGCCGGCCAAGATGGTCTTTGACGCTGCTGGCAAGCGTCGACTTGCCGGCGCCGGACAGGCCGCAAAATAGCAATATCATGATAGCCCTCGTGAATTGGATAACGGACGACGCCGCGGGGTTGAGGCTGGAGGTGGTTACGACTACGCGACCAAGACTAGCAGCGCCGGGGCTACCTTCACCCCACAATTACCGATTGATACAGGCTGTACAGTGCGGAACATGGTGTAAACGAACCAGAAGTAAAAACCCTGCACCATGCGGGTTTTTGTTAATTTTTGATAAGAAGTAAAAGCCAGCCGCCGACATCTCGTATCAGAACTACAGATTCTGGAGTACCATAGCCGCGAAATTTAAGGCTGTTGCCCAGGCTTTGTAGCTGCACTACTCAAATTAACGATATGGAGACGAAATATGGCTGGCAGGCGTTTGATGGCGGGTTCATTCGGAGGCGCGCTGGCGTTGACATGTTTGGCGGCCTCGGCGGAGCCCGTGCTGGCGGATTGCGATGGAGCGTTTGCGACGCCGCTACATGCGGCGCCCGCCACCGACGCCCGCGCGTATTGGCTCAACCGCCAGTTGATCAAATGGCCGGGAGCCGATGCCGGCAACGGCGTGTTTAAACTTTACTATTCGGCCACCGCGCTGCTGCGCGCGGGACCCGGTGCGCGCGTGACCGGCGCGGACGGCGTGCTGACGCTGTCGCGCTTCGATGGCGGCGTGCCGCCCGATGTCGCGCAGCGCTTCAAGTTTGTCGGCGACGGCGTGGTGCTGAGCGTTCCCGATGCGGCGCGGCTGATGACGCAGCAAGTGCTGCTGGTCCAGGAAAAGGAGGACGGTACCGTGCGCGATGTGACGTCGCTGCAAATCGCCGGAGCGCTGGACGACCTGTACGCGGGCGCCGCCAAGGTGGAGGACCTCGGCGTGAGGGCCGGTCCGCGCGGCGCGGCCTTCAAGCTGTGGGCACCGACCGCCCAGGGCGTCGCGCTGTGCACCTACGCCACCGGCTCGGCCAAGGCGGGCGCGATCACGCCGATGCGGCGCGACGACGCCACCGGCATATGGTCCGCAAATCTGCCGGGCAAGCTGTCAGGCCAGTACTACCAGTATCTGGTGGACGTGACGGCGCCATCGGCCGGCCTGGTACGCAACCTCGTCACCGATCCGTACTCGGTCAGCCTGACCACCGACTCCAAACGCAGCTACATCGCCGACCTGAACGCGGCCAACCTCAAACCGGCCGGCTGGGACCGGACCCCGGCGCCCAGGAAGGTCGCCGCGCCCACCGACATGACGGTCTACGAACTGCATGTGCGCGACTTCTCGATCAACGACAGCACCGTCAGCGCGAAGAACCGCGGCAAGTACACCGCCTTCACCGAGACCGGCTCCAACGGCATGAAGCACCTGGCCGCGCTAAGCCGCGCCGGCATGACCGACATCCATCTGCTGCCGGTCTACGACATCGCCACCGTGCCGGAAACCGGTTGCGTGTCGCCGGATATCGCCGCCCTGCCCGGCCTCGAGCCGGACGGTTTGGAACAGCAGGCGCAAGTCACCAAGGTCAAATTCACCGACTGCTACAACTGGGGCTACGATCCGTATCACTACAACGCGCCGGAAGGCAGCTACGCGACCGACGCGGCCGATGGCGCCCGGCGCATCATCGAATTCCGCCAGATGGTGCAGGCGCTGCACAAGGCCGGGCTACGCGTCGGCATGGACGTGGTGTACAACCACACCTTCATCGCCGGCCAGAACGAGAAATCGGTGCTGGACCGCGTGGTGCCGGGCTACTACCACCGCCTGAACGCGAGCGGCGGCATCGAGCGCTCGACCTGCTGCGACAACACCGCCACCGAAAACCTGATGATGGCCAAGCTGATGATCGACTCGGTCGAGCAATGGGCGGTGCAATACAAAATCGACTCCTTCCGCTTCGACCTGATGGGCCACCAGCCGCGCGCCGCAATGGAAGCGCTGCAGGCGCGCGTCAACAAGGCTGCCGGGCGCCATGTAAACCTGATCGGCGAAGGCTGGAACTTCGGCGAGGTGGCGGACGGCGCCCGCTTCGTGCAGGCCTCGCAACTGTCGTTGAACGGCAGCGGCATCGGCACTTTCAGCGACCGCGGGCGCGATGCAGTGCGTGGCGGCGGCGCAGGCGATTCGGGCCCGCAGATGGTCGCTCAGCAGGGATTCATCAATGGCCTGGTGTACGACCCGAACGCAGGCTCCGGCTTGCGTCCAGTAAGCGATTTGATGAAGGCATCCGACCTCGTGAAGGTCGGCCTGGCCGGATCGATCCGCACCTACCGCATGCAGACCTTTACCGGCGAAACCAGGGAACTGCAGGCCATCGTCTATGGCGGCAACCAGCCAGCCGGCTATGCAAGCCAGCCAGCCGAAGTAGTCAACTACGTGGAGAACCACGACAACCAGACCCTGTACGACATCAATGCCCTCAAGCTACCGGTCTCCACGACCAGCGCGGACCGCGCGCGCGTGCAAATGCTGGCGGC
>DATMSN010000258.1:0-2434 GCA_035565375.1 Duganella sp.
CGGGCTCGGGCGGGGCGTGCGCGGCCGGCTCGGCCGGCGCGTCCCGTCCCAGCATCAGGTGCAGGGGCAGGCAAAACAGCAGCTGGGCGAGGCCGAACCAGAGATAGGTGTCGCGCCAGCCGATCAGCGTGCTCAGCTTCAAGGTCAGCGGCCAGAACACGGTGCTGGAGAAGCCGCCGAACAACGTCAATGTCGATATCGCCTGGCGGCTGTCGAAGTGGAACTTGCGGTTGATGGTGGCGAACGCCGCCTCGTACATCGTCAGCGCCATGGCGACGCCGAGCAGGGTCCAGGCGCCAAAGTAGGACGGCGTGCCGGTCGCCCGGCTCAACCAGACAAGGCCGGCGCCGCACAGCAGCGAACCGGCCGCCATGACCCACCGACCGCCGAAGCGGTCGATCAGGATGCCGGCGGGCGTGGCGACCAGCCCGGAGACGAGCAGGCTCCACGAGAAAGCGCCGTAGACCAGGTCGGCGCGCATGCCTAACTCCCGGCCGATGGCCGGGGCGACAATGGCGAAGGCGTAGTACACCGCGCCCCAGGTGGCGATCTGTGTGAAGGCAAGGATGCCGATGGTGCGCCAGGGACGATGCATGGAAGTTCGGTGAGGTTAACTTATTGTCATTATACCGCAACGACAATTCGATATTACTTGAAGCATGGTAGTTTACCGGTTATCATAGTTCAAGAATTGTCGAATTGTGAAAGCGACCTTATGGAAACCAAAGACGTACTGGCGGCGCTGGCGGCCATTGCCCAGGAGAGCCGGTTGGCGATTTTTCGGCTGCTGGTGCAGCTCGGCCCGGGCGGCATGGCCGCCAGCAGGATCGCCGAGCAGCTCGACATCGCGCCATCGTCGCTGTCATTCCACCTGAAGGAGCTGTCGCACGCCGGGCTGATCACCTCGCGCAGCGAAGGGCGGTTCGTCATCTATTCGGCCGACGTCGCCGTCATGAACGGCCTGATCGGCTACCTGACGGAGAACTGCTGCGGCGGCGTTCCCTGCGGCCCGGCCGGTTGCGGTCCCGCCACGAAATCCACCTGACCCCGGAGAAAACCCATGCCAGAAACAAGCTATCACGTCCTCTTCCTCTGCACCGGCAACTCGTGCCGTTCGGTCATCTCGGAAGCGACGTTCAACCACCTGGCGCCGGCCGGGATGAGGGCGATCAGCGCCGGCAGCCAGCCAACGGGCAAGCTGCACCCGCGCGCGGTGGCGCTACTTGCCAGCAAGGGCATCCCGACCGACGGCTACTTCAGCAAATCATGGAACGACCTGCCGGTGACGCCGGATATCGTGGTGACGGTATGCGGCAGCGCCGCCGGCGAAACCTGCCCGGCCTATCTGGGCCCGGTGACGCGCACGCACTGGGGCGTTGACGACCCCGGCCACGTGGTGGGCACGGAAGAGGAGATCGCCGCAGCGTTCGAACGGACCTACGACATCATCCGCGCGCGCATCGAAGCTTTCCTGGCGTTGCCGCTGGACCGGCTGATCGGCGACCGACCCGCGCTGAAGGCCGAGCTCGACAAAATCGGCCACCTCCCCACCTAAATCAACTCCGGGGTCAGGTCCACCATTTCTACACGAGCACGGCCGTAACGGCGTTCCGCCAGACAGTACGGCCCAGTCCGTGTAGAAATGGTGGACCTGACCCCGGAGTGTGAAGGACTTGCGATGCTTGCAGCGTTTTTGATTTTTATCGCCACTTTGATCCTCGTGGTCTGGCAGCCGCGCGGACTCGGCATCGGCTGGAGCGCGGCCGCCGGCGCCATCGCCGCGCTGCTCGCCGGCGTGATCCATGCCGCCGATATTCCGGTGGTCTGGCACATCGTTTGGAACGCCACCGGCACCTTCGTGGCGGTGATTATCATCAGCCTGCTGCTGGATAAGGCCGGCTTCTTCGAGTGGGCCGCGCTCCATGTGGCGCGCTGGGGAGGCGGCAGCGGCACGCGCCTGTTCGTGCTGCTGGTCCTGCTGGGCGCGGCCGTGTCCGCGCTGTTCGCCAACGACGGCGCGGCGCTGATATTGACGCCGATCGTCATCGCCATGCTGCGCGCGCTGCGGTTTCCGCCCAGGGCCACGCTGGCCTTCGTGATGGCGGCCGGCTTCATCGCCGATACCGCCAGCCTGCCGTTGGTGGTGTCGAACCTGGTCAACATCGTGTCGGCCGATTATTTCGATATCGGCTTCGCCCGCTACGCCGCCGTCATGGTGCCGGTCGACCTGGTCGCCGTGGCCGCCACGCTGGCCGCGCTGATGTGCTTCTTCCGCAAGGACATTCCGGCCGGCTACGACTTGGCGCAACTGAAGGCGCCCGACGAGGCCATCCACGACCGCGCCACCTTCGTCACCGGCTGGTGGGTGCTCGGCCTGCTGCTGGCCGGCTTCTTCTGGCTCGACCGGCTGGGCGTGCCGATCAGCGCCGTCGCC
>DATMSN010000259.1:0-7964 GCA_035565375.1 Duganella sp.
ATTTGGGCGAGGGTGAGATGCATGGCGGTTATCCGATCCCCGAAGCTTTGAGCAGTTTGGCGATGTCCTTGTGGACCTTGCGAACTTTGGTCGTGTCGCTGGAGACCGCGCCTTTCGGGAAGCGCATCATCAGGTTGCCCAGCGGGTCGATCAGGTAGACGTGGTCGGACACCTTGTCGGCGCCTGCGCCCTGCTCCAGCGGCAACCACTTGTCGATGACGGCGGCCGGCGCGCGCAGCATGCGGGTACCGTCGTTGACGCGCATCAGCACCGTATCGAGCGGCTCGTTATCGGTGATCATCCACACGCGCTCGACGCGCTCCATCTCCTTGCCCTGCATCGTGCGCAGCTGGCGCATTGCGAACAGTTGGTCCTGGCACTCCTGCAGACATTCGGACGGGCCGACCTTGAGCATGATCCACTTGCCCTTGTAGTTGTCCAGGGTGGCCGGTTTGCCGTCGAGCGTGGTGCTGGCCATCGGCGGAATCGGGTACAGGCGCGGATCGATCAGGGTGCCGTAGTTGGTCACGCCGCCCTTGGGCTTGACCACGTAATACATGAAATACGAAGCGATCAGCGGCGCGGCGCACACGGCCAGCACGGCCATCAGCTTCCAGCGGCCACGGGAATTGGGGTTATTTACCTGGTTTTGCACGTCTGAATCCGTTCACGACAAAGAAGACAACGGCCATCGCCGCCAGCGCGTACCACTGGAAGGCATAGCCCTGATGTTTTTCGACGCTCATCGCCGGCAGCGTCCAATCGCGCGCCATGCGGGCATCGTCGCCGCCCGGCTTGGCCGGCGCGGTCTGCTGCAGCACGAACGGCTGCATCGTCAGCCCGCTCTGGGCCGCCACCTGCAGCGGATCGGCGTTCTGCACGATGGCGTTCGGCGCCAGCGGCGGCGCCGTACCCAATTGCATCACGTGACCGGGATTCAGGCGCGCCACGCCCTCGAGCGTGACCTCGCCCGGCGGGGTCGCATAGGCCGGCAACTTGTCGTGCTGCGCCGAATCGCGCGGCAGCCAGCCGCGCTGCACCAGCACATGCATGTTCGATCCGGCGATTTTAAACGGCATCAGCACATAAAACCCGGAGCGGCCCTGGTAGGGACGGTTATCCAGATACAAGGGCCAGTTAGCAACGAACTGGCCGGTCGCGGTCACGCGGCGAAACTCGACGGCGCCGGCGTCGAGCGGCGCGCCGGTCAGCGCCAGCGCTCCGGCGGCGTTACCTTGAGCAAGTTTATCCTGAGCGGAGATTTTTTGCGCGGCGCGGCGCTCCTGCCAGTTCCCCAGCTGAATGCCGAGCGTCACCAGCAGCACGGTCGCCACGAACGGGATCAGTTTAAAACGGAAGCTAATAGGCATTACAATGGAGCCTCAATCATTTCACCGCCCGGTCCTGTCATGAAAATTGCTGTCGCCATCGCGTTCATCCTGATACTGGGCAGCCTGGGATCGGCATTATTCTTCCTGATGCGCGACAAAGGCAAAAGCAACAACACGGTCAACGCGCTAGCGCTGCGGGTGGGGCTATCGATCGCGCTGTTCCTGCTGATACTGCTCTTCTACAAGCTCGGCTACATCCAACCCACCGGCATCCGCACCTGACACTCCGGGGTCAGGTCCACCATTTCTACACGAGCTTAACCTTAACAACGTTGTTCCGGCGTGTTTTACGTGGATACAGTCCAGCCCGTGTAGAAATGGTGGACCTGACCCTGGAGTTGCGAATAAAAAATAGCCGCATCGGGACTTCCCGTCTGCGGCTTTTTTTCCGCCGCGACAAGTCCGTCGCGGCATTATAACGCTGCGCCTTTACAGCCAGTACACGACAACGTATAAACCGAGCCAGACCACGTCGACAAAGTGCCAGTACCACGCCGCGCCCTCGAACGCGAAGTGGTGATCCGGCGTGAAATGCCCCTTCAGCACCCGGTACAGCACCACCGACAGCATGATCGCGCCCATCGTCACGTGGAAGCCGTGGAAGCCGGTCAGCATGAAGAACGTCGAGCCGTAGATGCCCGAGGTCAGCTTCAGGTTCAGTTCCGAGTACGCGTGCATGTACTCGTAGACCTGGAAACCCATGAAGGTCGCGCCCAGCAGGATCGTGGCGAACAGCCAGATCGCCGTCTGCGCCCGGTGCCCGGCGCGCAGCGCGTGGTGCGAAATCGTCAACGTCAGGCCCGACGTCAGCAGCAACGCGGTGTTGATCGTCGGAATCGGGAACGGGCCCATCGTCTTGAACGTCTCGACCGTGCCGGCCGGGCCGATGTTGCCCCAGTGCGCGGCGAAGTCGGGCCAGATGAACTTGTGATCGAGGTCGCCCAGCCACGGCATCGTGATCGTGCGCGCGTAGAACAGCGCCCCGAAGAACGCGCCGAAGAACATCACCTCCGAGAAGATGAACCAGGCCATCGACCAGCGGTACGAGTAGTCGATGCGCTGGCTGTACTGGCCGCTTTCGGATTCCTTGATGGCGTCGCCGAACCAGAAATACAGCACGGTGATGATCGACGCGATGCCGATAAAGTTGACCGGCATGCCCCAAGACACGTCATTCACCCAGGCCGAGGCGCCCACCATCGTGACCAGCAGCGAGATGCCGGCCAACAGCGGCCACCTGGACGGACCGGGCACGAAATAATACGGTGCCGTGGCGTTATGCGAACCTACCTGTGAACTCATCTTCATCTCCCTAATTCATTTATTCGAGGATGCTACGTTTACTTTGCTACGACTAATTTAACGATCGTGATCAACAAGCCGATAAAGACGGCCACGCCGATCAGCGCGGCGATGACGATGTGCAGCGGATTCAGCTTGGCCGAATCGGTATCGAAATCGCTCTTCCTGCGCAGGCCGAAAAACGACCAGAACACCGCCTTCAGCGAATACAGAAACGAGGCTTTTTTATCGGGTTGCATTCTTGCCGCCCTCGTTGACCGCCGTCTTGTCCATGCCGCCCACCTCGAAGAAGGTGTACGACAGCGTGATCGTCTTGACATCCTTCGGCAACGCCGGGTCGATGAAGAACACCACCGGCATCTGCCGCGCCTCGTTCGGCTTGAGCGTCTGCTGCTTGAAGCAGAAGCATTCGACCTTTTTAAAGTGCTGCATCGCGTTCTGCGGCGCGTAGCTTGGAATCGCCTGCGCCGCGACGTCGCGCTTCTGGGTGTTGACCACTTCGTACATCACCGTGGCCAGCTCGCCCGGGTGCACCGTCATGTTCGTCACCGTCGGGCGGAAGCGGTACGGCCCCTGCGCGTTGGCGTCGAACTCGATGACGATGTTGCGCGTCTTGTCGACCTGCGTGTTTTTGTCGAACTCGACCGTGCCGTCCTTCTGCGTCAGCACGTTCAGCCCCAGCGCTTCGCAGATCTGGCGGTAGAACGGGTTGAGCGCGTAGGCGAAGCCGAACATCACCACCGCGATGACGATCAGCTTGCCCAACAGCGTGCGGTTCAACCCGCTGGTTTCGTTGTCTCGACTCACATCACCCCGCACACATCAGCTCAGCCATATCCGTTTGACGAACACGGACAGGAAAAAAAACAGCGCCAGGCCGGCCAGGATCAGGCCGGTCCTCAGATTGTTCGGCTTCTTTTGTCCGGACATGGTTACTTGAACTGCGGTGGCGTTTCAAAGGTGTGGAACGGCGCCGGCGACGGCACGGTCCACTCCAGCCCTTCGGCGCCATCCCATGGCTTGGCTTCGGCTTTCTTGCCGCCGCGAATGGTCGGCAGCACCACGCCGAACAGGAAGAACACCTGCGACAGCCCGAAACCGAAGGCGCCGAAGGTGGCGATCATGTTGTAGTCGGTGAACTGCGCCGAGTAGTCGACATAGCGGCGCGGCATGCCGGCCAGCCCCAGGAAGTGCATCGGGAAGAAGGTGATGTTGAAGGTCGCCAGCGACAGCCAGAAGTGCCACTTGCCCATCGTCTCGTTGTACATGTGGCCGGTCCACTTCGGCGACCAGTAGTAGAAGCCGGCGAACAGCGCGAACAGCGAGCCGGCCACCAGCACGTAGTGGAAGTGCGCCACCACGTAATAAGTGTCCTGCAGCTGGATGTCGATCGGCGTCACGGCCAGGATCAGGCCGGTAAAGCCGCCGATCGTGAACACGAAGATGAAGCCGACCGCGAACAGCATCGGGGTTTCGAACGTCATCGAACCCTTCCACATGGTGGCGATCCAGTTGAACACCTTCACGCCGGTCGGCACGGCGATCAGCATGGTGGCGTACATGAAGAACAGCTGCGACGTCACCGGCATGCCGGTGGTGAACATGTGGTGGGCCCAGACGATGAACGACAGGATCGCGATCGACGCGGTGGCGTACACCATCGATGCGTAGCCGAACAGCTGCTTGCGGGCGAACGCCGGCAGGATCTGCGAGACGATGCCGAACGCCGGCAAAATCATGATGTACACCTCGGGGTGGCCGAAGAACCAGAAGATGTGCTGGTACATGACCGGGTCGCCGCCGGCGGCCGCGTTGAAGAAGGTGGTGCCGAAGTGGCGGTCGGTCAAGGTCATGGTGATGGCGCCGGCCAGCACGGGCATGACGGCGATCAGCAGGTAGGCGGTGATCAGCCAGGTCCAGCAGAACATCGGCATCTTCATCAAGGTCATGCCGGGCGCGCGCATGTTGAGGATGGTGACGATGATGTTGATCGAGCCCATGATCGACGACGCGCCCATCAGGTGCATCGCGAAGATGGCCATGTCCATGCCCGGCCCCATCTGGGTCGACAGCGGCGCGTACAAGGTCCAGCCGGCGGCGGTGGCGCCACCGGGCACCAGGAACGACGTCGCCAGCAGCAGCGCGGCCGGCGGCAGCAGCCAGAACGAGAAGTTGTTCATGCGCGCGAACGCCATGTCGGAGGCGCCGATCTGCAGCGGGATCATCCAGTTGGCGAAGCCGACGAAGGCCGGCATGATGGCGCCGAACACCATCACCAGGCCGTGCATCGTGGTCAGCTGGTTGAAGAACTCGGGCTGGAAGAACTGCAGGCCGGGCTTGAACAGCTCGCTGCGTATCATCAGCGCCAGCACGCCGCCCGACAGCAGCATGACGAACGAGAACCACAGGTACAGGGTACCGATGTCTTTATGGTTGGTGGCGAACAACCAGCGCGACAACCCGTGCGGGTGGTCGTGAGCGTGATCGTGATCGTGTGCGTGATCCAAGGTGCTTGTGCTCATTTGTAACGCTCCTGATTACTTACGTGCAGCCACGACTTCGGCTGGTTGAACGATGTTTTCGGCGGCCTTGTTCGACCAGCTGTTACGCGTAAAGGTGATGACGGCGGCGATGTCGGTGTCGGACAATTGCTTCCACGACGGCATCTCGGCCGGGAACTTGCCGCTCTTCTGGCCGTTCAGCAGCACGTGGATCTGGTCCGCTTTCGGGCCGTTGACCACGGCCGAGCCGTCGAGCGCGGCGAACGCGCCCGGCACGCCCTTGCCGGTGGCCTGGTGGCAGACCGCGCAGTTGGCCGTGTAGATCTTCTCGCCCTTGGTTTTCAGTTCGTCGATGGTCCAGGTCTTGTTCGGATCGTCGGCCAGTGCCGCCATTTCCTTCTTCTTGCCGTCGACCCAGGTCTTGTACTCGGCGTCGGTGACGACCTTGACGACGATCGGCATGAACGCGTGCTCCTTGCCGCACAGCTCCGAGCAATAGCCGCGGTAGGTGCCGGTGTGGTCGGCCTTGAACCAGGTGTCGCGCACGAAGCCGGGGATGGCGTCCTGCTTGACGCCGAAGGCCGGGATCGACCACGAGTGGATCACGTCGTTGGCGGTGGTGACCATGCGGATCTTTTTATTGACCGGCACCACCACCTCGTTGTCGACTTCCATCAGGTAGTTGTCGCCGCGTTTCTCGGTCGGCTCGAAGCCGGGCGCGCCCACCTGCGAGCGCGGGGTCGACAGGTTCGACAGGAAGGAGATGCCCTCGCCCTCGCCCTTGAGGTAGTCGTAGCCCCATTTCCACTGCATGCCGGTCACCTTGATGGTGATGTCGGCGTTGGAGGTGTCCTTCATGCCGACCACGGTGCGGGTGGCGGGCAGCGCCATGCCGATGACGATCAGGAACGGCACCACGGTCCAGGCGATCTCGACGGCGGTCGACTCGTGGAAGGTGGCCGGCTTGTGGCCCAGCGATTTGCGGTGCTTGAAGATGGAGTAGAACATCACGCCGAAGACGGCGACGAAGATGACCAGGCAAACCACCATCATCCAGGTGTGGAGGTCGTAGATTTGGGAAGCGATCTGGGTCGCGGGGGGTTGCAGGTTCATTTCCCCCTTGACGGGCCCGCCGGTGCCGCCGGTGGCCGCGGTGTAGGTGCCTGCCGCCGCCTCCGCCGCCCACGCTGGGATACTGGCTGCCGTCATCGTCAGCCCGAGCATCAACGATTGAAGTCGCTTCGCATGTGTCATGTTTTCCCCAACCACCCAAGAAATTAAAAAGTATTTTTTTAACGACTCCGGATTTCGGTGAACTGAACCGGCGCCGCTCCTTAAACAACTTCAGGCCCCATGCCAGCCACGTTTGAAAACTTCTTCAACGCGGCCCCGGCGGGACCTTGAGACTTTCAACGCCGCCCCTACATACTGCCTACGGACAACATAAAAGCCTGATTCTGCTTAATTCAACTGCTTGTTCTTGTTCGTTCTGACCGCTTTCACCTCACGTCGGCGAGTTATAGCTGGCGACGTGACATGCTGGCAAAATTAGTCAATGATTATATATAACAACAACGGCGCACATCAACAAATAATCCATTTTGCAACTCTTCAGTCCCTCTGAGCGCACTCAGCTTTACCACACTGCGAAACGCCGGGCGCCGGCCAAATCGCCGCAAACCCGCTACTGGCGCGGCTTGCGGGGCAAATCGAAGCGAATGATGGCTTCACCTTTGGAAGTCACTTTCGGCGCCGGCCGGAAGGCGTGGCCGTAGATTACCTCGAAGGTCAGGCCCAGCTTGCCGTCCGGGCGGCGCGTCTTTTCCAGCGCGTCCAGCATGCGTCGCCACGCCTGTTTGCCCATCAGTCCCCTGCTCACCGTCCCCAGCGGATTGCCGCCCAAAGCGCGCACATCGGCCAGCAGCGCGCGCGCGGTATCGTAGGTGACGGTGATCACTTCCATATCCAGCACCGGCGTCGAAAAGCCGACCTCCACCAGTTGGTCGCCGAAATCGTGCATGTCGACGAACGGCAGCGCGTGCGCGGCCAGGTCGGCCTCGGCGAACGCCGCCCGCAGCTCGCGGAAGGTGTCGGGGCCGAAGCACGAAAACATCAGCAAACTGTTGACGCGCAACACGCGGCGCCACTCGGCGAACACGCGGTCCGGCTGAGGGTGCCAATGCAAGGCCAGATTAGACCACACCAGGTCGACCGAGTTCGGTCCCATCGGCAATTCGGCGAAATCGCCGCACAGCAGATCGACGCCGGTCTTGGCCGGCAGCAATTTGCTCAGCAACTGGTTCAGCGACGACGGTTTGGACGCCTGGCCGCGCGCCGCGCGCAACTGCGCCTCGGCCGAATCGAGGCCGAGGATCTGGGCGGCGGGGTAGGATTTTTGCAACAGCTGCAGGTCGGCGCCCGCGCCGCAGCCGGCGTCGAGCACGCGCAGCGGCGCGATTTTGATCAATTCCAGGCGGTCGAACATGCGCGACGACACTTCGCGGCGCAGGAAATCGGCCGGCGCGATGCGTTCAGGGCGGGAAAATAGCGCGCGCACGCGCTCCAGGTCGATAGGCGCACTCAGTTTGGGTGGATTTGCGGGCACATGCATCTGGGTCGGTCTGTAATGCGATAATGTCGGCAGTGTACATGGTTGAACGCAAATGCGACGCCTCTGGCCCGCGTTTTTTGCCGGGAGCGTGGCATGAATGGCAAACTGGCCGACCAGACAACAGATGCACGCGATGGCGGCAAGCCCGGCCCGGCCGGC
>DATMSN010000260.1:0-1696 GCA_035565375.1 Duganella sp.
AGCAGGCGCGCGCGCGCCGCCTGCGCCATGTCGCCGGCCGGCGGCAAGGTCGATTCGATGCCGGCCAGCGCCTGTTTATAGCTCAGGTAACTGGCCAGCAGCTGTTTCGCCTGCCGCGCCGGCCCCGGTTTCAGGCGCCGATCGAGCTCCCGTTCGATTTCCGACCTGATCGCGTCCAGGTCTTTCTCACCCAGTCCCGCCAGATAGTAGTCGAACAGGTGTGCCAGCTCGGCGTCGACCACCAGCTGTTCGCCGGGTAAAGTCCTCAGGTCGCCGTCCGGCCGGGTGCCCTCCATCGACGGCACGAACGCAAAAAGGCCGGGGCCGGGCTTGGGCGGGGATGCCTGCGGCGGCGGCTGCGCCACCTTGCCGGCGCCGAAGTAAAGCGCGCAGCCGGCTAGCAGCAGGGCGGCCATTCCGGCTTTTTTCGCGGTCGTCTTCATGCCGCTTCCTTAGAGACCAAGTCCCTGCAGGCGGTTGGCCTGCTGGCGGAACACCGTCACGGGGCTGGTTTCAAACAGGTTGACGATGCCGACCGCCTGATTGATCTCGTCGAGGTGGTTCATCGCGTAGTCGTCGCGGATCACGCGGCCAAGGTGGCTGGAGCAGGTGCTCACCAGGCCATCATTCTTTTCGCCGTTGAAGGCCGCCGACGTCAGCGCCAGCAGCGGATCGGCTGGATCGAGGGCGTTGGTGTACGGTTTGCCGCCGCTCCAGGAGAAGTAGTACACGCCGCGCACCTGGTAGGCGCCTTCGCCGCAGGCCGACAGCGGCACGCCTTCCGGATGGCGGCTGTTGAAGGCCAGCGCGCCGGCGGTGCTAAGCGAGGCGAATGAGGCCTGCGCGTTTTGCGGCAGGTCGCCGCCTCCGGACAGGTAGCTCACCAGATTGGCCACGGCGCCGACCAGCGCGTTGCTGACGCCGGGGATGGAGCCGGTCAGCACGTCGGCCACTTTGGAGCCTTTGTTGACGCCGGCGACGCTGGTGACCGAGGCCACCAGGTCGGGCCTGACGGAGGCCACGTAGCGCGCCGTCGGGCCGCCATGACTATGGCCGATCAGGTTGACCTTGGCCGCGCCGGTGGCGGCCAGGATTTGCTTGACCTGCGTGAGCAGCTGCTCGCCGCGTACCTCGGTGCTGTTGGCCGCCGATACCGACGTCACGTGGACGCTGGCGCCGCCGCTGCGCAGCGCGGCCGGAATGCCGTAAAAATACTCGACGGGACCGATGTTATCGAAACCCATCAGGCCGTGCACCAGCACGATCGGGTATTTGGTCTGGGTGTAGCCGGCCGCCCAGGATGGCGCGGGCAGGGCGGCGAGGGTGGTGAGCGCGATGACGGCGGTCGATACATATTTCCAGAAGCGGTTCTTCATTTTGTCTCCATTAGTTATTTTTTAGGAAATGAGAAGCTGGGAAGGCGCCGGCGCCATGATCGAAAACAAAGCAAGCGCTCGGTATTTGAATGTAGCACTGTTATTCAAGGAAAGCATGACGCGGCGCAATATGTGGCGTAAATGGTTCTTCCGGCCAATGACATGCTGCGGGAATACACAGGGGCTATCCCCCGCGCGACTCCATGTAGGAAGTTTTCTATTCGCGGTTCTATTTCCTTCTATTTTTCACTTTTTTCCACTATCTCAAAACCTCGCTAGCGGTTTCCGGTCAAATAAGAACAAAGCAGAAGAAAATAGAG
>DATMSN010000261.1:0-3738 GCA_035565375.1 Duganella sp.
GCATGCGGCGCCCCTTACCTGGCGCCGGCGGGCGTGGTACCTGCGCCCATCACGTTTGCACCAGCTTGCGGTGGCGCTGGATGCTCATCAGGATGCCGCCGGCGATGCCCAGGGTAAGCAGCGCGGTGCCGCCGTAGCTCATGTACGGCAGCGGCACGCCCACCACCGGCAGGATGCCGCTGACCATGCCCATGTTGACGAACGCGTAGGTGAAGTAAATCATCGTCATGGCGCCGGCCATCAGGCGGCTGAAGAAATTGGGCGCGTTCCCGGCGATCATCAGGCCACGGCCGATCAGCAGCAGGAACAACACCATCAGCACCAGATTGCCCACCAGCCCGAACTCCTCCGAATAAACGGCGAAGATAAAGTCGGTGGTGCGCTCCGGGATGAACTCCAGGTGGGCCTGGGTGCCGTGCGTCCAGCCCTTGCCGGTGATGCCGCCCGAGCCGACCGCGATGGTCGACTGGATGATGTGAAAGCCCTTGCCCAGCGGGTCGGAGGTCGGATCGATCAAGGTCATGACGCGCTCGCGCTGGTAGTCGTGCAGCAGCGACCAGATCACCGGCAGGCTGGCGGCGCCCGCCAGCAGCAGCCCGGCCAGCGCCTTCCACGCCAGGCCGGCCAGGAAGATGACGGCGAAACCGGCCGCCACCACCAGCAGCGCCGTGCCCAGGTCCGGCTGGCGGACGATCAGCCCGACGGGCATCATCAGCAGCAGCGCGGCGATGCTATAGCTTTGCCAGCGCAACTGGCCGGCGCGGTGCTGGAAGAACCAGGCCAGCATCATCGGCGTGACGATCTTCATGAACTCGGACGGCTGGATGTCGATCCCCACGTGCAGCCAGCGCCGCGCGCCCAGCTTGATGGTGCCGACCAGCGCCACCGCCACCAGCAGGACCATGCCGACCGCGTAGGCCGGCACCGCGATGCGCATCATCATCTGCGGCGAGATGTTCGCCACCACCCACATCACCAGGAACGACAGCAGGATGTTGCGCAGGTGGTCCTCCATCTTGCCGGGAATGCCGATGCTGGCCGAGTACAGCGTGACGGTGCTAACCGTCAGCAGCATCAGGATGATGAAGGTCAGCGGCCCGTCGAAGACGGTGAAGTACGGGCGAAGGCGGCGCCACAGGGAACGCCTTTCGTTGATGCGCATGCAGGTCCTTTATTCGGTATTGCCCGGGGTTTCGGCGCCCGGTTTTTTCTCGTCGACCACGCCTTGTTCGGCCTGGAGCTCGGGCACCGAGCGCAGCACCGCGTCCTCCTTGGGCACGGGCGTGGTGTCCTTGTCGCCGGAGCGTTTGCCGAGAATGTAGTAATCGAGCGCCTTGCGCACGATGGGCGCGGCCACGGCGGCGCCGAAGCCGCCGTTCTCCACCACCACGGCGATGGCGATGCGCGGCTTGTCGGCCGGCGCGAAGGCGGTGTAGAGGGCGTTGTCGCGCAGGCGCTCGGACACCAGGTTGGCGTTGTACTTTTCGTTCTTCTTGATGGCGAACAGCTGCGCGGTGCCGGTCTTGCCGCCGGACGTGTAGCCGGCGCCGGCGAACGCGCGCGCCGCCGTGCCGCCGGTGGTCACGCCGACCATCGCGCTTTTGATGAAATCGATGTTTTCCTGTTTGAGCGCGATGCGGTAGCTTTCCTTGGGCACCGTCAGCTTGCGCGCGCGCGTGGCCGCGTCCTCGACGATCTTGACCAGGTGCGGCTTCATCACCACGCCGTTGTTGGCCAGGTTGGCCACGGCGTGCGCCATCTGCAGCGGCGTGTAGCTGTTGTAGCCGTTGCCGATGCTGATCGAGATGGTGTCGCCACCGACCCACTTCTGCGCCGCCACGTTCTTCTTGAAGCGGTTGCGCTTCCATTCCTTCGACGGCAGCACGCCCTGCTTCTCGTGTTCCAGATCGATGCCGGTCAGCTGGCCGAAGCCGAACGGCTTCATGAAATCGTGGATCGCGTCGATGCCCATGTCGTTGCCGAGCATGTAGTAGTAGGTGTCGCACGAGTCGACGATCGACTTGTACATGTCGACGGTGCCGTGGCCGCCCGGCTTGTCGTCGCGGAAGCGGTGCCCGCCCAGGGTGAAATGGCCCGGATCGGAGATGGCCTGGTGCGGCGTGCGCTTGCCCAGCTCCAGCGCGGCCAGCGCCATGAACGGCTTGAAGGTCGATCCCGGCGGATAGGTGCCCGACAGCGGGCGGTTGACCATCGGCCGGTCCAGCGAGGTATTGAGCTCGCTCCAGCTCTGCGCGTCGATGCCGTCGACGAACAGGTTGGGATCGTAGCCGGGGCGCGAGACGTAGGCCAGGATGTCGCCCGTCTCCGGCTCGATCGCCACCAGCGCGCCGCGCCACTCGCCGAAGGCCTCCTCGATCACCTTTTGCAGTTCGATGTCGATCGACAGGATCAGGTTGTTGCCGGGCGTGGCGTTGGTGCGCGACAGCGTGCGGATCGCCCGCCCGCCGGCCGACACCTCCACCTCCTCGTAGCCGGTGGTGCCGTGCAGGTGCTTCTCGTAGCTTTTCTCCAGGCCTTCCTTGCCGATCTGGTTGGTGCCGTTGTAGTTGGCCGCGTCGTCGGTGTCGGCGATGGCGCGGGCCTCGGCCTGGTTGACGCGGCCGATGTAGCCGATCACGTGCGAGGCCACCTCGCCCAGCGGATACTGGCGGAACAGGCGGGCCTGGATCTCCACGCCCGGAAAGCGGAAGCGCTGGGCCGAGAAGCGCGCCACCTCCTCGTCCGTCAGGCGGGTGCGCAACGGCACGCTCTCGAAGCGCTTGGAATCCTCCAGCAGTTTTTTAAAGCGCTTGCGGTCCTTGACCTCGATGGCGACCAGCTTGGACAGCTCGTCGATGGTTTCGTCGAGCGTCATCGCCAGCTTGGACGGCGTGACCTCGAGCGTGTAGGCCGAGTAGTTGCGCGCCAGGACCACGCCGTTGCGGTCCAGGATCAGGCCCCGGTTGGGGGCGATCGGCACGATGGCGATGCGGTTGTCCTCCGCCTTGACGGCGAAGTCGTTGTACTGGACCACCTGCAGCCAGATGAAGCGCGCCAGCAGCAGGCCGAAGCAAATGAACACCATGGCGCCCAGCACCGTCAGGCGCAGACGGAACTTGTGCAGTTCGCGCTGGTTGTCCTTGAGCTCGGTCATGACGGACGAGTATCAGATCGGCCGGGTGTGGTCGCGGTCGACCGCGCGCCGCTGCGGCGCCAGCAGCAACCACGTGGCCACCGGCCACAGGGCCACGGCGACCACGCTTTCGACGAAGTAGTACCAGCTCGGGAATTTACCGGAGACGAAGAAGCGTATCAGCAGCTGGATCGACTGCGCCATGACCAGCAGCGGGAACACGTGCATCGCCTGCGTCAGCAGCGAGAACCACAGCACGCGCCGGTGCATCATGATGGCGAAGTACGACAGCAGCGTGTAGGCCAGCGCGTTCTCGCCCAGCAGGGTCGAGTCGTGCACGTCCATCAGCAGGCCGAGGAAGAAGGCGGTGCCGATGCCGACCTTGCGCGGCTGGTGCACGCCCCAGAACACCAGCACCAGCGCGACGAAATCGGGCACGCCGACGAACTGCCCCCACGGCAGCAGGTTCAGTAAAAAGGCGCAGAACAGGCTGAAGGCGATGAACAGCGGGCTGACCGGCAGCAGAATATAGTGTGGACGATTCATCGTGCCGGCTCCTTCGGTGCGGTGGTGGCGGCCGGCGCCTGGGCGGCCGGTGGCTGGGC
>DATMSN010000262.1:0-3140 GCA_035565375.1 Duganella sp.
GCTGCGCGCCGGCGTGGCCGGCGTCTTCTTCGCCCGCAGCGCCCACCGCCACGTCCTGCGCGGCATGAACGTCGGCAAAGTGGCCGGCGCCCAGGCCTACCGCGCGGGCGACCTGCTGAGCCAATAAGCGCGCCATCGAGCGCCAGATAACGACAACAATAACGACGTCCCCATGACCACGAAAAAATTCAAGCTGCCGCACACCTTCGTCCTGCTTTTTATTATTTTGGCGCTGATCGCCACGGCCACCTGGCTGGTCCCGGGCGGCAAATACGACACCCACCTGGTCAACGGCAAGCAGTTGATCGTGCCGGACAGCTTCCATTACGTGGCCAGCGCGCCGCAGGGCGTGGTGGCGCTGCTCAAGGCGCCGATCAAGGGCTTTGTCGAGGCGGCGCAGATCATCGGCTTCGTGCTGATCGTCGGCGGCGCCTTCGCGGTGCTGCAAAAGACCGAGGCGGTCGATTCGATGATCAAGGCGCTGGCGCGCGCGCACAAGGATTCGGCGTTCATCCAGAAGGCGCTGATCCCGGTGTTCGTCACCTTGTTCTCGATCGGCGGCGCCACCTTCGGCATGAACGAGGAGGCCATACCGTTCATATTGATTTTCGTGCCGCTGGCGCTGGCGCTGGGGTATGACACCATCACCGGCGTCTCGATCCCCTTCCTCGGCTCGCAGGTCGGCTTCGGCGCCGCCTTCCTCAACCCCTTCAACGTCGGCATCGCGCAGGGCATCGCCGGCGTGCCGGTGTTCTCGGGCTGGGGCTACCGGCTGATCGCCTGGACCATCGCCACCGCCATCACGGCCGGCTTCCTGATGTGGTACGCGGCGCGCGTGAAGAAAAATCCGCGGCTCAGCCCCACCTACGCGCTCGATCTGGAAAAGCGCAAGGAGCAACCGCACGGCCTGGGCGAATTCGACGGCATGACCGCGCGCCACAAGCGGGTGCTGTGGATCTTCGCCGCCTCGCTGGCCATCATGGTGGCGGGCGTGGTGCACTACGGCTGGTATATCGACGAAATCGCCGCGCTGTTCCTGACGATGGGCGTGGTGATCGGCCTGGTGGGTAAGCTCGACTCGGGGCAGATCGTCGAAGGCTTCATCCAGGGCGCGCGCGACCTGGTGGGCACGGCGCTGGTGATCGCGCTGGCGCGCGGCACGATGATTTTGGCGCGCGACGCCCAGATCATCGACACCATGCTGCACACGTTGACGCCGCTGGTGCAGTCGTCCAGCCCGATCTTCACGGCGTGGAAGATGTTCGGCATCCAGACGGTGATCAACTTCTTCATCCACTCCGGCACCGGCCAGGCCGCGCTGACGATGCCGATCATGGCGCCGCTGGCCGACCTGGTGGGCGTGACGCGGCAGACGGCGATCCTGGCGTTCCAGTTCGGCGAGCTGACCACGCCGATGATTCCGACCTCCGGCATCACGGTGGGCGTGCTGGCGCTGGCGCGGGTACCGTGGATCACCTGGGCCAAGTGGATGATCCCGCTGCAGCTGATCTACGCGGCGATGGCGCTGGCGCTACTGGTGCCGCCGGTGCTGATGAACTGGCAATAAATTCAAGCGTCAATCTAAAACACGTAGGGCGGATTAGCGCAGCGTAATCGGCCATGCATGCGTCTCGACGGCTCATGGAGTGGCCGATTACGGCGTGCCGCCTAATCCGCCCCACGTGATCCCTCGACGACGCTAGCTGCGGTAGACATCGGGGCAGTAGCGCTCCATCAGCGTGGCCGGCCGCACCGGCGACGTGAACCCGAACTGCGCGTACAGGCCGTGCGCGTCGAAAGTCGCCAGCGTGAAGCGCCGCAATCCCTGCAGATCCGGATGCGCGACGATCGCCTCGACCAGCCGCTTGCTGTAGCCGTGGCCCCGGTGCTCCGGCAGCACGAACACGTCGACCAGGTTGGCGAACGTGGCGCAGTCGGTCACCACGCGCGCGAAACCGATCTGCCGCCCGTCCAGATAGACGCCGAAACACAGCGAATTGGCGATCGCGCGCTCCAGCACCGCGCGCGGCATGCCGATCGCCCACGTCGATTGCTCGCTGAGGAATTGATAAACCAGGGGCACATCGAGTCGCCCCTTGTCGGTGCTGATCTGCAGTGTAGTCATGTTTTACGTGGCGAAAATAGCAATAATGACATATTTTTGAGCAGTCGGCGGTTTATAATCCGTCACACCAATACCGCGAAAACCACCCCCACCACTATGACCGCACAACTTTCCAAAAAGAGCGAAGCCTGGTCGGCCCGCTTCAACGAACCCGTTTCCGACCTCGTTAAACGCTACACCGCCTCCGTATTCTTCGACAAGCGCCTGGCCAAAGCCGACATCCAGGGCTCGCTGGCGCACGCCGAGATGCTGGCCGCGCAGGGCATCATCAGCGCCGCCGACCGCGCCGAGATCGAGCGCGGCATGGCGCAAATCTCGTCCGAGATCGAGGCCGGCCAGTTCGAATGGCTGCTCGACCTGGAAGACGTCCACCTGAATATCGAAAAGCGCCTGACCGAACTGGTTGGCGACGCCGGCAAGCGCCTGCACACCGGCCGCTCCCGCAACGACCAGGTGGCCACCGACATCCGCCTGTACGTGCGCGCCGCCATCGACGACGTGGTCACGCTGCTCGACGCGCTGCGCGGCGCGCTGACCGACCTGGCCGAGAAAAACGCCGACACCATCATGCCCGGCTTCACCCACATGCAGGTGGCGCAGCCGATCACCTTCGGCCACCACATGCTGGCCTATGTTGAAATGTTCGGCCGCGACGTCGAGCGCATGCAGGATTGCCGCAAGCGCGTGAACCGCCTGCCGCTGGGCGCCGCCGCACTGGCCGGCACCACCTTCCCGATCGACCGCCAGCGCGTGGCGCAGTCGCTGGGCTTTGACGATGTGTGCCACAACTCGCTGGACGCCGTGTCCGACCGCGACTTCGCGATTGAGTTCACCGCCGCCGCCTCGCTGCTGATGATGCACGTGTCGCGCATGTCGGAAGAACTGATCATCTGGATGAGCCCACGCGTCGGCTTTATCGACATCGCCGACCGCTTCTGCACCGGCTCCTCCATCATGCCGCAGAAGAAAAACCCGGACGTACCGGAACTGGCACGTGGCAAGACCGGCCGCGTAT
>DATMSN010000263.1:0-3146 GCA_035565375.1 Duganella sp.
TTCGGCAACGGCTGTTCGGACGGCGTCAGCGACGCCAGCCTGTTCGGCAAGCGCAAGCATGGCTCGGAGATCTTCATGTCGATGCCCAAATCACGCAAGAAAAAGGAGAACGTCGATGTCTGATATCCCACTCCACGCGCACGGCTACCAGGTGCTGTCGGCGCTGCTGCAATACCCGGAACCGGAGTTGCTGGCCGAGCAGGCGCCTCTCAACCAGCTGCTGCTGGAAACGCTGCCGCAGTGGCACGCGCAGCTGCAACCGTTGTTCGCCCACCTGGGCTGCACCGCGCTGATCGACCTGCAACAGCAATACGTGATGACGTTCGACCGCAACCCCTCGCACTCGCTGCACTTGTTCGAACACATCCACGGCGAGTCGCGCGACCGCGGCCAGGCCATGGTCGACCTGCTGGCCGAGTACAGCAAACACGGCCTGCAAATGGTCGGCAACGACCTGCCGGACTACGTGCCGCTGTTCCTGGAATTCCTGTCGCAGCAGGACAGGGACGAGGCCGAGCGCCTGCTGGGCGACGCCATCCACGTGCTGGCCTACATCGGCCGCAAGCTGCGCGCCAACGGCAGTCCGTACGCCTGCGTGTTCGAGCTGTTGCAGACGCTCACGCCGGTGCAGGCCGAGGAACTGGCCGAGCCGCCGGTGCACGACATGGACGAGGCGCTGGAAACCTTCGGCCCCGGCGCCGACGGCGTCGAACCGCTGCTCAAGCCGCACATGCAGCTGCCGGGCGGCGTCCAGCCGGTCAATTTCTATCCCAAGGCGGCAGCGCCGCAGCGTCACTGAAGGAGAGCGCCATGAACTATCTGCATCAATTTTTGTTTGGAATCTATCCGTACCTCGCGCTGGCGATCTTCTTTTTGGGCAGCCTGATCCGCTTCGACCGCGAGCAGTACAGCTGGAAATCCGAGTCCAGCCAGACCCTCAACATGGGCATGCTGCGCCTGGGCAGCCCGCTGTTCCACATCGGCGTGCTGGGCCTGTTCTTCGGCCACGCCGCCGGCCTGCTGACGCCGGTATGGGTGTGGGACACCCTGGGCGTGAGCCACGGCGCCAAGCAACTGGTGGCGATGGTGGCCGGCGGCGTCATGGGTTCGCTGTGCCTGGTCGGCCTGCTGATGTTGCTGGCGCGCCGGTTCAGCAACGACCGCGTGCGCGCCCGCACCACGTTCAAGGACAAGCTGGTTCTGCTGTGGCTGCTGGCGACCTTGTTGCTGGGGCTGTCGTCGATCTTCGCCTCGGCCGGCCATATGGACGGCCACATGATGGTGCTGCTGATGACCTGGGCGCAGCACGTGGTCACCTTCCGTGGCGACGCCGCCGGCTTCATCGTCGACGCGCCGCTGGTGTTCAAGCTGCACCTGTTCATGGGCATGTCGCTGTTCGTGATCTTCCCGTTCACCCGCCTGGTGCACGTGTGGAGCGGCTTCGGCGCGATCGGCTACCTGGGCCGCGCCTATCAACTGGTGCGTTCGCGCTAACAAGGAGAACGATATGGGTATCGCAGTCAACGGCGTCGACATCGACGACAGCGCCATCGAGGCGGAAATCGGGCATCACCAGCAGGCGCAGAACCCGCTGCGCGAAGCCGTGCACGAGGTGGTGCTGCGCCAGGTGCTGTTGCAGGAGGCGCGGCGGCTGGGCGTCGAAGGCGACAGCGACGACGACCGCATCGAGGCGCTGTTCGTGCGCGAGGTGACGGTGCCGCAGGCGGACGAGGCGGCGTGCCTGCGCTTCTATCAGAGCCAGCCGGAGCGCTACCGCAGCGGCGACCTGGTCGAGGCGCGCCACATCCTGTTCCAGGTGACGCCGGCCGCGCCGCTGGAGTTGCTGCGCCAGACGGCCGAGTTGATCCTGGCCGAATTGCAGGCGCGGCCGGAGCGCTTCGACGAGCTGGCGCGCCAGTATTCGAATTGTCCGTCGGGCGCGGTCGGCGGCAGCCTGGGGCAGCTGGGGCGCGGGCAGTGCGTGCCGGAGTTCGACGAGTTGCTGTTCCGATTGCGGCAGGGCGAGCTGGCGGGGCGCCTGCTGGAGACGCGGTTCGGCTTGCACATCGTGCAGGCGCAACGCCGCGTCGAAGGCAAGGTGATTCCGTTCGAGACCGTGCGGGCGCAGATCGCCGACGAGCTGGGCAGACAGGCGTGGCAGCGCGCGCTGCATCAGTATCTGCACATCCTGGTCGGCCGCGCCGGTATCGAGGGCGTGCAGCTGGAAGGCGCGCAGTCCCCGCTGGTGCAATAACCCCACCCCGCGCGCCTCCCGCGCGCGCGCATGCTCCATCCCAGCGCTTCCGACGCCCCGCCACACGCGGGGCGTTTTGTTTGAAAGTCGCGTCGCTTCATTTTCCCGCTCCCCACGGGTTCGATTACCACTTCCCGGGTCCGGCCGGTAGCTTACCTTCGTCATCATTTATGGGGACAGACGGCCCGGGTCGGCCTGTCTAATATGTACACATTACAAATATAACCATGTGCCAGCGGCAGCGGATGCGGCCGCCTGACACGCCTTAACCCTGTCCAATTGCCATGTCCGCCATCGACTTTGATTCTTTGATGCAAGATGTCAGCGGCGACGCCGCCTGCGGGCCCAATCTTGAGTACGATCCCGAGTTTGTCGCGCTCGAGTTGGAGGTGGCGGGCAAGCCGGAGGTGCAGTACGGCACCACGATCACGGCCGCCGTGCCGCCGGACTGGAAGGCCATCGACCGGACCGCGCGCGCGTTGATGCTGCGCAGCCACGACCTGCGCCTGGCCGTGCATTTGCTGCGCGCCAATCTGGCGCTGCATGGCGTGGCGGGCCTGGCCGACGGCCTGCGTCTGATCGAGCGGCTGCTCGAGGAGCAATGGGACGGCGTTCATCCCCAGCTGGACGCCGACGACGACATGGACCCGACACTGCGCATCAATTCGCTGCTGATCCTCAACGACCACGCCACCTTGCTGCGCGACCTCAAGGACGCTTGCCTGATCGTGCTGCCGAGTTTGGGACGGCTGAACCTGCGCATGCTCGAGATCGCCACCGGCGAGCTGGTTCCTACCGATGGCGCAGATAAAGTAACGCTCGCCTCGATCGAGATGGCGATGCGCGACGCCGACGGCGAGGCCCTGGCGGCCGCGCGCCGGGCGATCGCGCT
>DATMSN010000264.1:0-8417 GCA_035565375.1 Duganella sp.
GTGCTGCATTACATGCAGCGCACGGCGGTGCAGGGCTCGCCGACGATGCTGGCCGCCGTCACCGGCGAATACGTACGCGGCGCGCGGGTTCAGGAAAGCGAAGTGCACCCGTTCCGCAGGCACTTCGAGGACCTCAAGATCGGCGATTCGCTGCTTACGCACCGCCGCACCGTCAGCGAGGCCGACATCGTCAACTTCGGCGGCGTCTCGGGCGACTACTTTTACATGCATTTCGACGACATCGCCGCGAAGGACACGCAGTTCGGCAAGCGCATCGCCCACGGCTACTTCGTGCTGTCGGCCGCCGCCGGCCTGTTCGTCTCTCCGGCGCCGGGGCCGGTGCTGGCCAATTATGGGCTGGACAACCTGCGCTTCATCACGCCGGTGGCCATCGGCGACACCATCCGCGCGCGCCTGACGTGCAAGCGCAAGGTGGACCGCAACCGCACCGACGACAAGGGTGTCGGCCAGGGCGTGGTCGCGTGGGACGTTCAGGTCACCAACCAGCGGGACGAACTGGTGGCAAGCTACGACATCCTCACCCTGGTGATGAAGCGCGCCTGACGCGGCAAGGGTGCTTTCCTTTTTGACCGTCGCCGGTCACAATAGCGCTTTATTTTTAGGCAGGCGGCAGTTATGGCGAGCACCATCACCCAACACAAAATCGTACTCAATCCGCTGGAAAATCCCCGCACCTGGCTTGCCTTCGCGGTGGCGGTGCTATGTTTGGTCGCGGCGACCCAGTTGCCGCGAGGGTGGGATCTGGTGGGAGTGGTGCGCATCCTCTTGCTGGGTTGCGCCGGCTATATCGGATCGGCGGCGGTCGAGCACCTGCCGGTGCGCGGCATGGTGTCGACGGAGGGCAGCACCGCCTTCATGGGCAGGATCGCGCAGTTCGGCTACGTGCCGGCGGAGGAAACGGCGCAAGGCCGCACCTTCGTCCGCAAAAGCGCTTCGCCGCTGCGCGCGATGTTCGGCCCGATCATCGTCGGCCGGCCTGTGGGAAGCGAATTCCCCGTCACCGTCCCGCTGCGCTTTTACCGCACGCTCAAGCGCATCCAGGCCTGAGCGTCGGCTCCACTCTAAACCGCGCAAACCACGAAAACACGTAGGGCGGATTAGCGTAGCGTAATCGGCCAATGAATGCGCCTCGACAGCTCATGCATTGGCCGATTACGGCGTTCCGCCTCTTAAGGCCTACCGGAAGGTAGGCCGCCCCTTCGATGGGCCCCCGGGCGGTTAGCGGGCCTCGCCCGCTAATCCGCCCTACGTGATCAAATCGGTTAGCTCAGGACGACTTTTCTAAAGATCTCGTACGCCACCAGGGCGAAAAAGGCATAGGCGCACCACGGGATCACAAACGCCGGCACCGCCGCGATGTGGATCGCCTTGTCCAGTATCGTGTAGACCGTGGAAAAGGCGAAGGCCGCCGCCAGCACCCAGTTCTTCTGCTTCGTGAAAAGGCCGACGCAGGTTACCGAGGCGGCCAGGCTGAGAATCGTCGCAATCTGCATGCCGGCCCTCAGCGTCCGAGACCGAACGGATCGTCGATGCTGTGCGCCGGTTCGGTGAACCACTTCGGACCGTTCTCCGTCATGTAGAAATGGTCCTCGTGGCGCACGCCGAATTCGCCGGGGATGCAGATCATCGGCTCGTTCGAGAAGCACATGCCCACGTCCAGCGGGGTCTTGTTGCCGCCGACCAGATACGGCCACTCGTGGATATCGAGGCCGATGCCATGACCGGTGCGGTGCGGCAGGCCTGGCAGCTTGTAGCCGGGACCGAAACCGTCCGCCTCCAGCGAACGCCGCGCCGCCTGGTCGACCTCCTCGCAAGGCACGCCAAGTTGCGCCGCGTTGAAGGCGGCCAGTTGCGCCGCCTTCTCGCTGTTCCACACCGAACGCTGACGCTCGCTGATCTCGCCGTACACATAGGTGCGCGTGATGTCGGAGATGTAGTTGTGCAGCTTGCAGCCGGTGTCGATCAGTACCGTGTCGCCCGGCTTGAGCGTCTGCGCATAGCTCACGCCGTGCGGATACGCGGTCGCTTCGCCGAACAGCACGATGACGAAATACGATCCCGACGCGCCGACCTTGCGGTGCGCCCGGTCGATGAACTCCTCCACTTCGACCGTGGTGATACCCTCGCGCAGAATGCTGGCGGCGGCCACGTGGACCGCCATCGTCATGTCCTTGGCGCGCTGCATCAGGGCGATTTCGTTCGCCGATTTTCGGGTGCGGCAGTGCGCGGTCACCAGGCTGGCGTTCTCCAGCGCGTAGCCTTCGGCCAGCGGACGGATGCCGTCGTAGATGAAGAAAGCGGCGCTTTCGCAAATGCCGACGCGCGGCGCGCTGGCGCCGGCGGCGGGCGCGATGCCCATGCGCTTGAGCGTGTCGACGAACAATTGGTACGGGCTTTCATGCTCGTGCCAGCAGTTGACCGCGCCGTTGACCAGCATGAAGTCCTTCAGCGTGCTTTCCTCGAATGCGGGGGCGATGTATTCGACCGCGCCGCTGGCGGGAATGATGGCGCCGACCATGCGCTCGCTGGCGTGCCACTTGGTGCCGGTGAAGTAGGTCATGTTGGCGCCGGCGTTCACATAGATCGCCGCGACGCCCTGTTCGCGCATGAAGGCCTGGGCGCGGGCGACGCGCTGCAGGTGTTCCTCCTTGCCGATCGGGACCGCGCCCGCCGTCATATCGGATAGCGTCGACAAAGCCTGCTCCATGGTCTTTCCGCCAATAGTCATTTTTTTAACATCCCTGTGAGAGTTTTCGAACGTGCGCGGAGCCGGTCCGCGACAGCCCCCGATGATAGCAGTTTTGCGTCCGGGCCTTGCCGCTTGGTCATCGCCCTGTAACAAGCAAATGCTAGTGTGCCGGCTTCTCCGCACTAACTTTCAGGACAATAGCATGCAAAGCACACCCTCGTTCTCCAACCGTCTCCTGCTGATTTCGACCGCCGCCGCCATCGTCGTGGCGGCCGTCGCCTGCGGCGGCAGCGACCAGCCGATCAACAGCAACGTGCCGCCGCTGCCGAGCGGCCGCTGGATCGCCGGCGACCTGCACACCCACACCACGCAGTCGGCCGACGCGGACGTCAGCCAGACCCTGGACAAGGTGCTGGGCAAGGCCTTCACCACTTTCGGCCTGGACTGGATGGCGGTGTCCAACCACCTGCGCGTATCGACGCGCGACGAGAAGGGCGCGACGCTGGCGTCGACGATACCGATGTCGGTCGGCGCGGAGCGCTACGAAATCCCCCACGTGCAGGCCTTGCAGACGGCGGGAACCTACGCCGACAAGCTCATTTTCAGCGGCTTCGAATGGGATATGCCGACCCACGACCATATCGGCATCGGCCTGTTCCAGGGTACCGACAAGCTCACCTCCAGCACCAAGGGCATGAAGGAATTCGAATACCTGTTCACCACCCGCGACCCCGCCATGTTCGACGCCGCCGACGTCGCCGCGTGGAAGGCGAAGTACGGCGAGACCCGCTACAACAAGACCGCCGACGACGCGCTCAAGGCGGTCAGCTGGCTGAAGGACAACTACCCGGACACCAGCTACGCGGTGATCAACCACCCGTCCCGCAACAAGGGCAGCTACACGGTCGACGATTTCCGCCGCTTCAACGACACCGCGCCGAACATCATGTTCGCCATCGAAGGCATGGTCGGCAACCAGATGGAGCCGGATCGCGGTGGCTACACCGCCGCCTACACGCCTGAAAACGCGCCCCTGCGCGCCTATGGCGGCGTCGATTACGTGGTGGCCAAGGTCGGCGGCGTGTGGGACGCGCTGCTCGGCGAGGGGCGCCGCGTCTGGAACCTGACCGATTCCGACACCCACTTCAAGATCGTCAACGGCAACAGCAGCGGCTACTTCCCTGGCGAGTACTCGAAGAACTACGTTTTCAACGCCGCGCAGGGCGTGCCGACCGCGAAGGACCTGCTGCAAGGCCTGCGCTCGGGAAAAATGTTCTCGGTCTACGGTGATTTGATCAACGCGCTGGACTTCAACCTGGCCGGCAAGGACGACCGCAAGGAGATGGGCGGGGAACTGAAGGTCGCCAGCGGCGAGAAGGTGATCGTCACGATCCGCTTCAAGAGCCCCGCGAAGAACAACTACGAGAAACCGGTCGACAGCGGCACCGCCGCCAACGTCAAGCCGGTGGTCGATCACGTCGACCTGATCGTCGGCGATGTCGGACCCAAAGCGGCGCAGGGCAGCGCAGCCTACAGCGTGGCCACCAACGCCAGCGCCAAGGTGGTCAAGCGCTTCACCAGCGCCGACTGGAAGGTCGATGCCGACGGCTACTTCAGCATCAGCTACGAGACCACCGCCAGCAAGAACCAGTACTACCGCCTGCGCGGCACCAACCTGGGCACCGATGTCGCCGGCCTGACGCAGGGCGGCGAACCGCTGGCCGACCAGCGCACCGGCACGACCGACAACACCCAGCGCTTCAACGACATCAACGACCGTAACTACCGCAGCCTGTGGTTCTATTCGAACCCGGTGTTCGTCACGCTGCGGTAACCGGGACCCGCCGCTACTTGGCGAGCAGGCTGACCTTGTCGAGGACGAAGGAGGTTTTCAGCGACGCGTCCTCGCGCATGGCGAAGTGCAGCGTCACCTTCTTGCCCTTGAACTCGGTGAGGTCGAAACTGCGCACCTGGTAGCCGTCGGCGGCATCGACATTGGAGTAGGTGGCCAGCTTGCGCAGCACCAGGCCGAAGCTGTTTCGGACGGTGACGGCCAGCGTGTCGTGGGCGGTGTTGGTCTTGTCGGCGCTGTCGATATGCAGCGCAAAGCTGAACTGCGCGCTGGTCGACGTTTCCGGTATCGTCACCGCCTGGGTCAGCGTTTGGCTGGTCTTTTTGCCTTTGCCGCCCATCCAGGCGAACCTGGTGCCCTCGTACGCTGCTTGGCCGGCCATGCTGCCGATGGCGCTGGTGGTGCCGCGCCAGCCGGTGATGCCGGTCTCGAAGCCGCCGTTGACCACAAGTTCGGTGCCGTCACCACCGCCGCCACCGTCTTCGTCGATATCGGCGCCGACATTGATGGCCGCGTAGGCGCGCTGCACGGCGATGGCCTCCTTGGAGCCGGCGCCGTACAGTTCCCGCGCCGCCGCCAGCACCTTGTTACGGGCGTCGGCGTAGTTGGTCGTCGACGTGAACTTGGTGGTCAGCGCCTTGAACCAGATACGATAGGCCTTGTCGTTGCCGATGCCGGCCATCGCCGCCGGCTGCTTGACCAGGTATTTGCTGTAGTAGTCGCTGGCGGGATCCGCTTTCGAACCCTGCGACAGGAAGTAGAACATGCGGTTATTGGGGCCGCTCGAATAATGCACGTCCAGGCGCTTGAGGGAGCTGCTCCAGGCGTCCGGACTGTGGCCGTCCTTGCTCGGTTTGTACATCCAGCGCAGCGGCTCGCCGTTCTTGCTGATCTCCTTGCCCGTCATCCAATCGTTGCCGGTCGCCGGCACCACGTCGCCGGTGCCGCCGGCGCGCGCGTAGGCTTCCACCATGTCGCCGCCGATGTCGGAGTTCGATTCGTTCAAGCCGCCCGATTCGCCCGCGTATACCAGGTCCGCCGTGGACGCGGTCACGCCGTGCGACATCTCGTGGCCGATCACGTCGATCGATCCCAGGCTGTAGAAAAAGGAGCCGTCGCCGATGTACATGCATTTGCAGCTATCGTCGTAAAAGGCGTTGTCGTAGTCGCGGTCGACGTGGACGGCGATGTAGGTGGCGGTGTTGTTGCCGTCGAGCGAATGCCATCCCAGCACATTATTATTCGTGTCGTAGGTGTTCATCAGGCCCCACAGCGCGTTGACCGCCGCGGTTTGGCCGTTGGCGTCGGTGGTGCTGCCGCCGTTGTACTGCTGCCCGTCGCCCCAGCTGTTGGTGCTGTTGGTGTAGATGCTGCCGGGGCTAGGATTGTTGGACGAGCTGTGATCGGCGTTGGTGATGGCCATGCCGCTGAATTTACCGCCGGTGCCGCGCGTCGCGTCCAGCATCTGGAACATGCCGCCGGATTGCGATGTGCTGATCGGCACCACGCCGTTGTACTGGCTCTTGCCCTCGCCGATAACCGTCTGCAGCGCCTGCCATTGCGCGATGATCGCGCCGGTCTTGGCGTTGACCACGGTGTCGTAGTAGAACGGCTTGCCGTCACGCGCCATGCGGGTCCGCACGTAGTAGGCCAGTTCGTGGTGGTCGACCACTTCCTCGACATCGAGCGCATTGAGTTCGGCTTCGGATTTGTTGGCGGCGGAGGCTACGCGCACGGTTTTCATGACAGGATAGAGCAGCAGCTCGGCGCTCGGAGTCCAGCGGTGCACGGCGCCCGGCGAGGCCGACTTCACGGCGAGATCGATGGCTTCCGCGGACGTCAGTGCCGGCGTCAGGTCCATCGGCACGGCGACCGCGCTGGGGACCAGGCCCGGACGGCGGTCCGACACCGAGGAGCTGACGATCTCGCCGGCGGTGTTGGTGACCACCACCGACTCGGAGCCGAACACCCGCAGGCCCTTGAAGGTGTGCTGCGCGCGCGTGATCTTCTGGCCGACGACGCCGGGATGCTGGCTGCTGATGCGGAAGCTGTAGTCCGAAGGGATGCCGCGCGAGCGTTCGAGCGCCGTCAGTTTCGATACCAGTCCCGCGCTCTCCTGCGGGGACGGGGGCGCGACCGGCGCCGCCATCAGTTGAATGCCCGCTTGCGCGGTGCTGGCCACGGCGATGCATGCGGCTAGTAAAGGGGTGTGCAATTTCATCTCGTCCTCCCGAATCCGTTCCGGCGGGCATCGATTGATGGCGCCGATTCCGCAAAAAGCGGATGAACCACGCTAGATCGTCCGCGCCCTCGGCGTTATGTCGCAGATCAAAATATTATTAACTATGCACTACTTTTTGCCGCCGCCCTGGGCGGCCGTGAACAGATCATGGGGGTAGGTAAAAATCCAGTCGGCGTAGCGCGGTTTCCTGGCCAGACCGGCGTCGTCGTCGTCGAAGTTGTCCTGCTTGATCGGCCGCTGCGCCGACGTGGAGCGGATGCCGACGATGCGGCCCTGCTGCAGCACCAGGTTCCATTCGGCCTTGCCGGTGACCGGGTCGGCGTACAGGCGGCGCAGGTGGCGCCTGGGATTCGGAAAGCGCGGGTCCTTCAGCAACTCGTCGAGCGTCAGCGGATACTGGTTTTGGCCGGCCGCGCCGGCGTTGTAGTAGCGCTCCAGGGCGTGACGGAACTCGTGGCCGATGAAGAGCAGCTCGCGCTCCTTGTCGCGCCGCGCCGCCGTCGCGTACAGGTCCGCGCCGATGGTCAGGCCGACGCCCATGAAGGCCACCAGCATCAGCGTCCACAGATAGGCGAAGCCGCGCTGCCGACGCTTGCTACAGCTGTTGATACGGCGTGCCATCGCGGGTCTTTCCTTTGGCGCCGCTGCGGATGTCGGCCACGCCGGGTTTTTCGGCGTCGGCCGACGGCAGCAACTGCCAGGTCGATGCCGATTCCGTCACCGGGTCCAGCGGGATTTTTCGGAAGTAGTGGTGGCTCACCAGGTCGGCCAGCGCGGCCGGGTATTCTCCCTTGTCGGCGTAGTATTTGTCGATGCCGCTGCGCAGGACCTGCAGGTTCTCCTTCAACGCGATTTCCCTTGATTTGTCGACCGAGCTGAAATAGCGGGGCAGGGCGATCGTCAGTAGCAGCGATATGATCGCCAGCACCACCAGCAGTTCGACCAGCGTGAATCCCTTCGGTTTTTGGATCATGGCGTCACCATTGTCGCAGCGGGATGCCGTTCAATCCCGTTTTCGTGGAGCGTGAACTGATGTCGAAGACGTCCTCGCCCTCGGTCGGGTTGTCCGGCGGGGAGGCGTAGGAGCGCAGCGCCCAGCCGCCGCCGGCGCCGCCGCTGGCGAAGCCGTTGCCGTTGCCTTCCGGCGGCGCGAAGGGATCGCGCGGCAGGCGGCGCAGGAAATACATATTCTGCTTGCGCGGACTGCGCAGGTCCGGCACGCCGTTGACCAGGTCTTCCAGCTTCTTCGGATAGCCGGAGTCGCCGATCGCCAGTTTGATGCGGCCGTTGTCGGCGGCGCGCTTGTAGGCGTCGATGGCTTCGCGGATCTCGATCAACGCGGTGCGCAGCTGACGTTCCTGCTCGCGCTGCACCGCCACCTGCGCCATCGGCGCGGCCACCATCGCCAGCGTGGCAAGGATGGCCAGCGTGATCATCAGCTCGATGAAGGTGAAACCGCGCGCGTTCTTGCCATGCATGGCTATTTCCCTTTCCCCGGCGAATACGGTGTTTGGGCGGCGGGTTCCGGTTTCGCCGCCTGCGGCGCCGGCGCGCTATCCGACCCGGTCATGCCGGAACCGCCGAACGCGCCGCTCGTCGCCGGGCTGTCGGCT
>DATMSN010000265.1:0-5597 GCA_035565375.1 Duganella sp.
CTGGCGGGCGTCATGGCGCGCGCGCGTCGTCCCGGCCACCGGCGTCAACTCCGCGGCGTCCCGACGCCGCCACGGAATCCACGGTGTATGGTTAGGCCGTCTTATTGGCCGACAGATCCCAACCACCGGAGGTGTTGCCGCCGGAACCGCCGCCGACTTTCTGCTGGGTGTACTTCCACTTGACTTTCGAGTACTTGATCGACACGCTCTCGGACAGGATGTCGCCTGGTTGCACGTGTGGTGCGACGCTGCTGATCAGGACGTTTTCCAGTTCGATTTCGAAGTACTTGATGCGCTCGCCCTGGCCGTCGGCGCGCAGGAACTCGAATTTTGCCTTCGGAATGGTTTTACCCGAGGAGCAATTCTGCAGCAGCAGTGGCGTGGCCAGGTCGGCCAGCTTGGTGATCACGATGTCCTTGTGCTCGGTGCGCTCGGCGGTGTGGCCGCCGGCCGACGAGGCGGTCGCCGATTTTGGTTGCAGCACTTCCCACTGGACCGATTTGCACTCGATCCAATCTTTGTGAACGCTGTCGGCGGACTCGCCTTTGATGCCGTCGATTTGCAGATATACGTCGATTGCCATGGTATTCCTTTCGGTTTTGGATTAAAAAATTTAAGACTTGGTCGATTGAGGCAGCTCCGCGACCAGACGGAGTGAAACGGACAGCTCGTCGAGCTGGAAATGCGGGCGCAGGAACGACACGGCGCGGTACACGCCGGGACGGCCCGGCACTTCGGACACTTGCACCGACGCCTCGCGCAGCGGGAACTGGGCCTTCTGTTCCTGGCTGGCGTTGTCGTCGAGTAGCACGTATTGGGTCAACCAGCGGTTGAGGAAGTCCTCGACGTTGGAGGCGGCGGCGAAGCTGCCGATCTTGTCGCGCATCATCGCCTTCATGTAGTGGGCGATGCGCGAGACGGCGAAGATGTATTGCAACTGGGCCGACAACACGGCGTTGGCGTTGGCCGCATCGGTGTTGTACTTCTTGGCCTTCTGGGTCGACTGCGCGCCGAAGAAGGCGGCGTAGTCGGTGTTCTTGCAGTGCACCAGCGAGATGAAGCCGAGGTCGCTCAATTCCTTCTCGCGGCGGTCGGTGATGGCGATCTCGGTCGGACACTTGAGCGCCACTTCGCCCTCGTCGGTCTTGAAGGTGTGGGTCGGCAGGTCCTCGACCAGGCCGCCGCCTTCGACGCCGCGGATGGCGGCGCACCAGCCGTAGTCCTCGAACGCGTTGGTCAGCTTGGTGCCGAAGGCGTAGGCGGCGTTGCACCACAAGTACTTCTGGTGGTCGGTGCCGTCGACGTCCTCGACGAAATTGAAGCCCTCGACGGTCATGCCGTCGGCCGGGTTGAACGGCTGGCGGCCCAGGAAGCGCGGCAAGGTCAGGCCGACGTAGCGCGCGTCCTCGGACTCGCGGAACGATTTCCACTTGGCGTACTCGACGGTGTCGAACACCTTCGACAGGTCGCGCGGTTTGCCCAGGTCGCTATACGTCTCCAGGCCGAACAGCTCCGGCGAGGCGGCCGAGATGAACGGCGCGTGCGAGGCGGCGGCCACGTGCGACATCTGCTCGATGAAGTACATGTCCTCGGGCTGGCGGGTGATCTCGTAGTCGCCGATCAGCGCGCCGAACGGGGCGCCGCCGAACGTGCCGAACTCTTCCTCGTAGACCTTCTTGAACATCGTCGACTGGTCGAACTCGAGGGCGCTCTGGAAGTCCTTGACCAGTTCCTTCTTGGTCGCGTTGAGCATCTTGATCTTGAGGTTCTGGCCGGTGGAGGTGTTCTTCACCAGGTAGTTCAGGCCGGTCCAGCTGGACTCGAGCTTCTGGAACTCGGGCGCGTGCATGATGGCGCTGAGCTGGCGGGAGATCATGCTGTCGAGCTCGGCCACGCGGGCGTCGATGGTGGCGGCCAGGTTGTCCGACACCACGACGGTGCCGTCCATGACCTGGGTCACCAGCTCGGAGATGATGTCCTTGGCGCGCGCGTGCTCGACGCTGGACTTGGCGACCTTGCTCTGTTCAACGATTTGGTCGAGCAGGGCCAGCTCGGTGGTGGCCGCGCCGGCGGCCTGGGTGGAGGTTTGGACGGACATGGCTCAATCTTTCTTGGCGGTGGTTTGCTGGCCCAATTCGGCCAGCTTCTCGGTGCTGTGCAGGACGTCGTTGAGGATGTCTTCGAGCTTGTCGTTGCCGGCCAGCTTGTTGCGCAGGTCGGCCAGCTTGGTGCGCGCCTCGAGCAGCTTGCGCAGCGGCTCGACCTGCTCGACGACGGACTCGGGACGGAAATCGTCCATCGACTTGAACTTGAGGTCGACGGCGAACTGGCCGCCGCCCTCGCCGAGCTCGTTGGCGACGCGGAAGGCGGCGCGCGGCTCGACGCCCTTGAGCACCTCGTCGAAGTTGTCACGGTCGATGCCGACGAACTTGCGCTCCTTCAAGCGCTTCTGTTCGACTTCGGAGTTGCCGCCGAAGTCGCCCACGACGCCCATCACGAACGGCAACTCTTTGTTTTCGATCGCGTCGCCGATCTCGACGTCATAGGTCATCTGGACCCGTGGCGGGCGCACCTTCTGCAGGCGCTTCTGAACACTCTCTTTTTTCGACATGACATCCCCATTTCAAAAATAAACGGCGGCGTCGCGGCGACGCCACCGGGTGGAATTGCTGAATTACTGGCCGATCAACCGGCCGTTACTTGAGCGCGTCGAAGGGGTCGGCCTTCGGTTCGCGGGCCGGATGCTTGCCGCCCTTCTTGTTCGCTGTCGTGTTGCGCTGTGTCGGCTGCACCACTTTCTCGCGCGGCGGCGGCACCAGCACCTGCTCGCCCAGGCTCTCGCGCAGCAGCTTGGCCAGGTCCTGCGACTCGGTGCGCAGCGAACCGGACAGGTTGTTTTGACGGCTCAGGTCGGACAGCGCGCGGGTCGACAGGCGCAGGCCGCTGATGGCGATGATGCTGTTGGCCAGTTGGTCGTTGGGGTCGCGCACCAGGATTTCCTGGGCGTTGACGATGGCCTCGCCGTACTGGCCGGCGTCGTATTTGGTCTGCGCGATGCGGGTCCACGGGTCCTTGTCGGCCGGGTAGGCGGCGGCGGCCTGCTTCCACAGCGCGATCGCCGCTTCCTTCTGGCCGGCGCTGTCGGCGGCGGCCGCCTTGCCCATGACTTCGGCGATGGTCGGCACAGCCTCGGGCACTTTGACCACCGGCGCGGTGGTACAGGCGCTCAGGGCCAGGATGCAGGCGGCACCGCCCAACAGGCGGCGAAGGTGGATGGATGTACTCATGTGTTCCTCAAAAAAGTCAGGGGTGTTTATCGCTGGAACAGTTGTTATAAACTGTTGCCAATTTCTCATTTTTCGGCAGAATATCATAAATTTAATTATTTACCTCGTACAATACGAACTCAACCGTGCGGGGTTAGCGAAAAGAAAGATTATAAAGCTTAGCACGTTACGTAGAAGAAACACTCACGGTGCCCCAGAAAATGTTATTGTTCTGGCAGTTGTGATTGGGCACTAATTTTTTTTCGGTACGCAGGCAAGGGCGATAAGGCATTCGATGAGCATCACGGGAAAACTTTTATGGGGCGAGGGGCTGTTCCTGCGCCCCCAGCATTTTCAGCAACAGGACCGCTACCATGAGCAGCGGCTGCACGACAGCGTCAAGGCGCTGCACCCGTACGCTTGGGGCGTGGGCCAGTTGCAGCTCGACCGCGACGCGCTGCACAACAACACCCTGCGCCTGCTGGACCTGGCGCTGGTGTTCCAGGACGGCGAGATATATAACGCGCCCGGCGCCGACGAGCTGCCGGCCGAGATCGACCTGAGCAACATCCCGCAGTCGCAGCAGACGCTGACGTACTACGCCGCCCTGCCCGCGTTCAAGCATTTCGGCGGCAACTTCGCCCCCGAGGGCCAGCCCAGCAACGCCGCCCGCTACGCCCAGAACAACCTCGACACGCCCGACCTGTACACCCAGGCCGCGCACGCCCAGCTGACGTACCTGAAGAAAACGCTGCGCCTGGTGTCCGAATCGGAACCGCGCGACTCCTACGTCAGCCTGCCGCTGCTGCGCCTGCGCCGGCTGTCGACGGGCGGCTTCGAGCAGGACCCGGCGTTCATCCCGCCGAGCCTGTCGATCCGCAGCGCGCCGCTGCTGTTCCTGCAACTGCGCCGCCTGCTCGACGCGCTGCAGGCCAAGGTCAACGCGCTGTACGGCCACCACCGCGAGCCGAGCAAGCACGTCATCGAATTCCGCTCCGGCGACATGTCCTCGTTCTGGCTGCTGCACACGGCCAGCTCGGCGTACGCCTCGCTGAGCCACTATTTCCACCATCCGACCCTGCACCCGGAGCGCCTGTATGAGCAGCTGCTGGGCCTGTCCGGCGCGCTGATGACCTTCTCCAAGGGCGTATCGCTGAGCGACCTGCCGCAGTACGACCACCTCGACCCCGGCCCCGGCTTCGCCCGCCTGCACGGCATCATCCGCGAGCTGCTCGATACGGTGATCTCGTCGAAATACTTCGCCATCGCGCTCAACGAGGTCAAGCCGTCGTACCACCACGGCATGCTCGACTCGGGCAAGATCGACGCCCAGACCACCTTCTATCTGGGCGTGTCGGCCGATATGCCGGGCGTCGAGCTGGTCGACGTGGTGCCGCTGCGCTTCAAGATCGGCGCCCCGGACGACGTCGAGAAGTTCGTGCTCTCGGCCATGCCCGGCGTGCGCCTGGCGCACGCGCCGCAAGTGCCGGCGGCCGTGCCGGTGCGGCCCGACACCTATTATTTCGCCCTCGAAGCCAAAGGTCAGATGTACGAGCGCATGCTGCAGGCGCAATCGATCTCGATCTACGTTCCGTCCGGCATGCGCGACATGAAACTGGACCTGGTCGCCGTTACTTCCTGAAGACAACCCCATGACTACTAGCGCCCCTTCCCTGATCCCCGGCGGCCAGCCGGCCTTCTCGCCCAACATCGCCGCCGGTCCCGGCACCGAGCACACGCTGATGGACTTGATGTACGACGGCTTTTACGCGCTGTTCATGCTCAAGAACGGCAACGGCCCGCAGGCCAACGCCGACTTCATCAACAAGATGACGCAGTTCCTCGACGACTTCAGCCGCGGCGCCAAGAAGCAAGGCGCCTCGGCCGACGACATCGACAACGCCAAGTACGCGTTCTGCGCGGCGGTCGACGAGATCATCCTGCGCTCGCCGTACGGCATCCGCGACGCCTGGGAGCGGCGCCCGCTGCAACTGGTGCTGTTCGGCGACCAACTGGCCGGCGAGAACTTCTTCAACCGCCTCGAGAACCTGCGCGCGCGCGGCAGCGCCCACCTGCAAGCGCTCGAGGTGTTCCACATGTGCCTGCTGCTGGGCTTCCAGGGCCGCTACATCATCGAAGGCTCGGAAAAGCTGGCCTACCTGACGGCGCGCCTGGGCGACGAGATCGCCCACATGAAGGGCAAGAAATCGGGCTTCGCGCCGCACGCCGAACGGCCCGACCAGATCATCCACAAGCTGCGCAACGACGTCCCGCTGTGGGTGCTGTGCTCGGTGTTCGCGCTGATCGCCGCGCTCGGCTACATCGGCCTGC
>DATMSN010000266.1:0-9108 GCA_035565375.1 Duganella sp.
CCTGGGCGGCGCCGCCAGATGCAGCGTGCCGAGGCCCTGTTGCAGCCGCAGCGGCGTCGGAAACACCGGTGGCAGCGCCTCCGCCGGCAGCAAGTCGGCGGAGGCGTTGCGGCGATAGGTGTCCCGTGGGGTGACGACGACCTTGGCGCCGCTGTCGCCTTTATCAATTTGTTCCGGACGTTGGACGGGCAGCAGCTCGTAGTCCGCGATGTTTTGCCCCACTCCGGGCGCGCTGTCATAGACCAGATATGGACCCACCGGCGCTTTCGCCAGCTTGATCACCAGGTTGGGATGAATGTACGGCACGTTCAACGTCTGGCCCGGCGCCACGCCGGCGAAGCCCGGCGCGGGACGTATGCGGAACAAGCCGCCCGCGACCTGCTCCACCGTCAGATTGCCGGCCAGCGGGCCGGTCGCGACACCGTCCATGCAGTTGAAGTAGAGCGACCAGCCTTGCGGCGGAAGCGGATGCCGGTCCAGGTTCGTGAGCACGAAGCGCGCATGCGTGACGCCGCCCGGCGCCACGGCAGTGAACTCGTTGCGTTCCAACTCCCAGCGCAGGCGCAGCTTGGCCCCGGTCGCGACCGGGGCGGCGGCGGGCGCGGACTGCTTCGTCACGCTGGACCCCGGAATCTCCGCCGCCCACGCCACCGTACCCAGCATCGTCGCCACCAACAGCGACAACGACGCCAGCCTGAGATCCCCGACTGTTTTACGATTCAGCATTCCACTCCTCTAGATAAAACTTGATGATCAAAACTTCGCTTTGACGCCGACACTATACCGCGCGCCGTTTTCATATACGCCGACCGGCAGGCCGTCGGTGGTGTTGGTACGTATCAGCTCATTACCGATGTTCACCGCCGTCAGATACAGGCTGACTTTGGGCGTGACGTCCCAGCTGGCCGACGCGTCCCACTGGCCGTAGGCGCTGGTGACATCCTGGCCGCCTTCATTCAGGCCGCCGTAGGACTTGGAGCGGTAGTTGTAGGACAGCCGCGCGCTGTAGCCGCCCTTCTCGAAGAAACCGGTGACGTTGGCCTGGTTGCGCGAGTTGCCCACCACATTGAGCTTTTGGCCGTTGGCGTTGGCGCCGGTCTTGGCATCGGTGAAGGTGTAGTTGACGATGGCGCCGAAGCCGCTGCCGAACGCCTGCTGCCACTGGACTTCCAGGCCGTTGACGGTCTGTCCGCTGTCTGCGTTGTACGGCCGCGTGACCGAGCGCGTGACGCCGGCCACGTTTTCCTGCGCGCTTTTCGAGTAGATGAAGGTATCGAGCTTCTTGGCGAACAGCGTCGCCGACAGCAGCGAAGCGTCGGCGTAGTACCACTCGGCGCCGATTTCCGCCTGGTTGGCATGGTACGGTTTCAGGAACGGATTGCCGGCGGTGGCGGCGTTGGTGGTGCCGCTCACTTCCGTGCTGGCGCTCAAATCGCTGTAGGTGTTACGCGCCATCACCCGGGCGACGGCGCCGCGCACCAGCAGGTCCTTGTTCACCGTGTAGACCGCGTTAAGGCTGGGCAGCACATCGTTGTAGGTGCGTGAAACACTGCCCAACACGTAGTTGCCGTTGCCGTTCAGGTCCTGGTATGCCTCCGAGGTCTGGTCGGTCTTGACCAGGCGCGCGCCGAAATCGCCGCGCCACTGCCCCGCCGCGAAGTCCGCACGCACGTAGGTCGCGTAGATCTTCTCCTTGATGCGGTAGTACTCGCCCTTGGCCTCGGCGTAGACCATGCCCTTGTCGAACATCGCGAAGCCCCTCGACGACGCCAGCCCGTCGTCGACCCACGCATATTGCGTCAACGAGCCGGCGCTGGCCGCTTCCTGCGAAATCAGCGGGGAGGCGCCGGTCGACAGGTCCGCCAGCGTCAGCGTCTCCCAGCCCGGATTACCGGGGCCATTGGTGCCGATGACGCGACGGTTCTGCACCTTGGTGTCGCGCAGCTTGACGCCGACCTTGATCGATTTAAAGAAGGCGTTGTTCAAGTCCACCGTCAGATCGCCCTGGGCGTAATTCTCCTTGGTCTCCATGCGGCGTATCCAGTCGCGCGTGCTTTGCAGCGTCAGTTTGGTCGGATCGAGCGGATTCATATCCAGATACTTGATTTCGTACGTGTCGGGCGCCAGGTTGAAGGTGGCGCGGGTATTCCCGGTGAACCAGAAATTGCGGTCATGGTCGCTGCCGCCCGAGCCCTTGGTGGTGCCGGCCTGGCCGTGGAACCTCCAGCTATCGGCGTCATAGGTGCCGTCCAGGTCCAGCACCTGCGATTTGACATACGACTGGCGGAAGATCGGCTCGAACGATACGCCGTTGGTGGGGCCGACCGTGCCGCCGACCAGCGCCTTGGTGCCGTCCGACGTGGTGATGAATCGCGGATCGGTGACGGCGATATTCCCGCGCGCGTCGACCAGCCCACCCGCTTGCCACAGGTAGTTCTGGTTGCTGTTGTCCATGCTCATGTCGGAGTTCATGTAGTTCAGCGAGATGTCCGTATTGGCGTTGGGACGCGCCTGCAGGGTGATGTTGCCGGTGGTGCGCTCGCGGTCCTGGCGGAAGATCGGCGTGCCGCCGCCCCATGACGCATAGGCGCCCGGCGTCACCGCGCCGTTCTGGTCGACGATGTTGTACTTGGTGGTGTCGGTGAAGTTTTCCAGGCCGTCGCGGCGCATCGTGCGTTTCTGCTGGCTGACGGCGACCAGCGCGCCGAAGGTCTTCTGATCGTTGGTCCAACTGAGCAGGCCTGAGAACTGCGGATCGGTTTTCTTCGGCAGCTCGCTGTAGGTCGCTTCCGCCGACACCTGCGCCACGAAAGGCTTCAGCTGGAACGGCTTGCGGGTCTTGACGTTGACCAGGCCACCGATGCTGCCTTCATCCAGGTCCGGCGACGGGCTTTTGTAGACGTCGATGCTGCCCACCAGCTCCGACGCCAGGATGTCGTAGTTGAAGCCACGGCTTTGCGAGTCGTTTTTCCACCAGTAGCCCGAGGCTACGGCCTGGCCGTTCAACTGCGTCAGATTCAGGTTCTTGTCGGTGCCGCGCACGAAGATGTCGCGCCCCTCGCCCCAGGTGCGGTCCACCGAAATGCCGGGCACGCGCTGCAGCGAGTCGGCGACGTTCTTGTCGGGGAACTTGCCCACCTCCTCCGCCGTCACCGTGTCGATCACGTTGCCGGAATCGCGCTTCTCGGCCAGATTGCGCTTGAGGCGTTCGCGGATGCCCTTCACCTCCACCACGGCCGGTTCTCCCGCCGTTGTGGTCTCGGTGGCCTGCGCCGCCTCCGCCACCGCCGGATCGGCGTACGAATGCGGGGCGAGCGCGCCACCCAGCGCCAGGGCGATCAGCTTGGGTAGCAGTTTTTTCTTCAACAGCGGCTTGGTCGTGGTCATCGTCATTTGATACTCCTGTTTTTATTTAAGTAAAAACCCGCTTCGATATCGGACGCCGCCAAAACCGCGGCGCGCCGGCACCTCATGGTCTTCCCCCTACTTTTGCTGCGGCTTGTACCACTTCGCAAAACCGTTCTGCAGCCTGGCGGCGGCATCCCTCGGCGCCAGCTTGCCGTTCAAAACCTGGGCGTTGACGGTCCACAGTTCGCTCTCCATGCTGGGCTGTCCGCGATTGAGCACCTGGGCATTGAATCGTATCGTCGACGCGCAACTCTTGCGCCATTCCGCCATCTGCTTGGCCAACGGATCGCGCACCGCGATCAAATGATTCGACAGCGAAAAGAAACCGTTGATGCTGTTGGTATAGATGTCCGCGAACTCCTGCGAGCCCACCCACGCCAGAAATTTGAGTGCGTCGTCCTTGTTGCGGGACCTTTTGTTGATGCCGATGCCGATGTCCATATGGTCCGAGATGAAGCACGGATCGCCCGCCTTGCGCACCGGCGGCGGAAAGGCTCCCGCTTCGAGGCCCGGCGTCTGGCTGAAGTGGGAGATATCCCAGGAGCCGGCGGGATAGACGGCCGCGCGCCCCTGCGCGAACAGATTCTGGCTGTCGCCATAGGCTTGCGCGCCGGCGCCTTTATCCAGATAGGCGCCCATCCTGGCTTCGAACTGAAACGCTTCGACAAACGGCGCGTCGGTCAGTTTTCCCTTGCCGGCGATGAGCGCCTTGCGCCCTTCCTCGCCGCGCCAGAAGTTCGGGCCGATATTGGTATAAACCATTTGGCTCGATTCCCACCGCTCGGCGGTGCCCAACGCCAGCGGCATGACACCGTCGCCGCCCTTCTTCACCGCCTCCAGCACGGCAAAGAATTCATCGACCGTTTTCGGCGGCTGCAAATCGAGCTTCTTGAAGATCTTCTTGTTGTACAAAAAACCGTGGATCACCGAGGCGACCGGCATGCAGAACGTGTCCTTGCCGTCGTCGGTCTGCCAGGCGACCAGCGACGTCGGGGCGAAGTTCTGCATCCCCGGTTTGCCGTCGAGCTTTTCGAGATGGCCTTTTTTGTACAGCGACAGCGATACGTCGAAGGGGCGGCACGAGATCAGGTCCCCCGCCGTGCCGCCGGCCAGGCGCGCGGCCAGGCCCGCGTCGTATTCGGTGGGCGTGGTCGACGCGAACTTGACGTCGATGCCGGGATGGTTCTTTTCAAACGCCGGCAGCAGCACCTTTTCCCATAGCGTCTTGTCGTCGACGCGCCAGCTTTCGATCACCAGCGTGCCGGCCCGCGCGGCTTGGGCGCACAGCATGCAAACAAGTAAATAGATAGCTGGGATCCCGCGTAATCGCATGTGGCTGTCCCTCGTCTTTTTTAGTGATTCTCTAGCAGTATTTGCAACGATGAAATTATTCTAGCATTGCATTTTCTGTGACGGGCCGGGGCTGCGCGGCAACCGGTGGATACCATAAGTCATTGAAAACGTTGGCGTTTATTTTTTCCGGCGGCGGCGGAGATTACACTTCCTTACGTCGCATCGCGTGGCGCACACGGGGGAGCGGCGGGCGCGGACATCCTCCCGGCGCAAGAAAACGCAATAAAAACTTACAAAACTTAACCAAAAGACGGGCGCTATTTCCGTGCGCCGGCGAAGTGTTGTCAGGGTGCGACGGCCGCGCCTGGTGGAAGCGGCGTGTTTAGTAAAGGTGATTAAACTGCGCCGCGTTTTTTGGATTCGTTTGACCAGCAACTTTTCGCGGTGCAATACTAAATTGTCATTATTGACACTCCCAGTACCCATAATTCTAAAGACGTCAAGGAGACGACATGCTGCATCCGACCAGAAGAACACTCATGAGTCTGGCTGTCGCCAGCGCTTGCGGGTTGATGACCATGACAGCGCATGGACAAGCCAGCGACAGCGCCGCCGGCACCGATACACCAGCGGCGGCCGCCGCGACTCCGGTCATCACCAACCCGGACCAGATCCCTGAAGTGAAGGTGACCGCCACCCGCTATTCGACGTCGCTGCTGCGTACTCCGCTGGCGGTGGCGGCGCTCAGTCAGGAGCAGCTGACCCGCAAGGGCGCCACCAGCCTGTCCGATTTGAGCGGCGAGATGCCCAACGTCGTGATCGAAAACACCGGCGAGGATTCGGCCGTGCAGATCACCATCCGCGGCATCACCTCCACCAACTTCACCGAGACCGGCGACCCGGCGGTCGGCTTCCACGTCGACGGCATGTACTCGCCGCGTCCACAGGGCGCGCAGGCGCTGATGTTCGACCTGGAGCAGGTCGAGGTGCTGCGCGGCCCGCAAGGCACGCTGTTCGGCCGGAACTCCACCGGCGGCAGCGTCAACGTGATCCCCGCCAAGCCGGATTGGACGGGCAACTACGGCAAGGCCGACATCGATATCGGCAACTACAGGAAGAAGCAGATCTCGGTGGTGCAGAACATCGTCGTCAACGATGCGCTGGCGCTGCGGGCCACGTTCATGAAGGTCAAGCGCGACGGCTACGCCAACCAGACGCGCGACGTCAGCGAGGCGAACGCGCCGGCGCTGGGCTGGGTCCCGAACGGCAAGCCGGATGTCGACCAGCGCTTCAACCGCGTGGTCGGCCCGAGCGACTACTACACCAACCAGGACGAATGGGCCGGCCGTTTGACCGGTCTGCTGAAGATCAACAAGGACCTCACGGCCAAGGCCTCGTACGAGCAGTTCCAGGATTCCGGCGCCGGCGGCGCCACCTTCCGCGATTGCGACGCCACCGCCGGCACCCGCTACGCGTGCGGCCCGGGCCAGGGCAAGTGGGACATCAACGTCAACGTCCCGGGCCAGAACGACCTGAGTATCAAGACGCTGCGCACCGGTATCAATTGGAACATCAACGATCACACCAATTTCGACTACACCTTCCAGGTCGCCGACCAGACCCGCTCGCAGATCACCGACGACGACCTGGGCATGCAGCACGCGGCGCCGTTCCAGATCAACGGCGCCTATCCGAATTCGGTCGATGGCAACTGGGGCACGTGGCCGCTGACCGACTCCTTCCACCGCACGCTCGACTCGCGCTACCTGTCGACGGTGCACGAGGCGCAGTTGAAGCAGCAGTTGGGCAACGTGCAGTACGTCGGCGGCTTGTTCTGGATGCACGAGCGTAACCGCATCGACTACGAGCAGACCAACACCATCCAAAAGCCGTACGGCGATGTCGGCAGCGTGCTGTATAACCAGCCGAACCGCCAGGTCGACGCCAAGGCGGTCTTCGCCCAAGCCGACTGGAAGTTCATTCCGACGTGGACCGGTACCCTCGGCGCCCGCTACAGCGTCGACAGCAAAGAGGACAAGGGCGGCAAGGTCTATGGCGCCAACTGGATCGGCAACGCGGCCTACTACAACGGGCTGTATTCGCAAGGTACGCCGGGCACGCCCGGCTTCCACGTCCACGACGGCACCGACCTGACGCCGGCCATGGGCGGCAGCGTGGCGGCGTACCATCTGTATGGCGCGCCGACCTCGAACGACCATAAGCAGGAATGGAAAAAAGTGACATGGCGCGCGGGCCTGCAGAAGCAGCTCGACACCAACAAGATGGTCTACGCCTCCGTGTCGACCGGCTACAAGGCCGGCGGCTTCGCCGACAAAATGGACAGCTGCAATAACCGCCTGTGCGCCGACGGCAAACCGGGCGTCGAGACCTTCCTGCCGTACGAGCCGGAAACCGTCACCAACTATGAGCTGGGCTTCAAGGGCAAGTTCCTGGACAACCGTTTGAGCCTGTCGGCCACCGCGTTCTTCATGAAATACAAGGACATGCAGGTCACCGGCACCTACTTCGTCAACCAGATCATCCCGCAAAACGGCCTGCCTTGTCCGGCCGACCAACCGAAGTGCGATGTCTTTGAAACCTGGCGCACCATCAACGTCGGCAAGGTGAATATCCCGGGCCTGGAGCTGGAGTGGGATTACAAGCCATGGCGCGGTGGCCGTATCGGCGGCGGTTTCGCTTACATCAATTCCAGCATCCACGATTACAACTCGTACAGCGACGACTATCAGTGCGACGTGCGCGTGGAACTGGGCCTGCCGGCCTGCCCCGCCGCCTACAATGGACCGGACAAGACGCTGCTGGGGCGCCGCTTGGCCAACATCGACGGCAACCATCTGCCGAACACGCCGAAGTACCAATTCAACATCAACTTCTCGCAGGAGTTCGGGTTTGAGAACGGCTACAAGGTGATCCCGTACGTGAAGGTGAACTGGCGCGACAAGGCTTACTTCGACATGCTCAATTCGGAGTTCTCGCACATCGGCCGTTACCAGAAGGCGTATGCGATGGGCGACGCGTCGGTGCGGCTGGAGGCGCCGGACGACAAATGGCACGCGGAGCTGTATGTCCGTAACATCTCGGACAGCCATGCGAAGTTGAGCGGCAATTCGGTGTACGGCGGCTTCATGGAGGCTAACTTCGTACAGCCTCGCATGTTCGGCTTCCGGGTCGGCGCGAGCTACTAAGCCGGTTGGCGGATTGCGCCGTTCCGGCTCTTAAGGCCAGGTCGACAATGCCTGGTCGGCGACCGCCAGCAGCATCTCGCGGCTGAAGCCGGACTTGGCCTGCAGGGCCATGCCATGCAGCATGGCCATGACGAAGGCGGCCAGGGCATCCGGCCTGGCCGTCGGCGGCAGGTCGCCTTCGCGCTGCGCCCGTTCGAAGCGTTCGCGCAGCCGGGCCTCGCCCCCTGCGCGAAACGCAATGAGCGCCTGCCGCACCGGTTCGGATTCGTCCGCGCCGGCGATGGCGCCATTCACGCCCAGGCACCCGGTACGGTCGGCGTACCGGGTGTTCAATTCGACCGAGCTGTACAACAGGTGCGCCGCCACTTCACGCGACGTCGGCATCGCCAGCGCCTCGGGGATATGGCCCATGTATTGCTCTTCATAGCGCTCCAGTACGCGCCGGAACAATGCTTCCTTGTTGCCGAAGGCCGAGTACAGGGCGGGCCGCTCGACCCCCGCCGCCTGCGTCAAATCCGCATACGACGCCCCTTCGTACCCCTTGCGCCAGAAAACACACAGCGCCGCGTCGAGCACCTTGTCCACATCGTATTCGCGATGGCGTCCCATCCCCACCTCCAATTTCAAGAATGACCGTTAATAAATCGCTTGACAGGTCGTTTCGTAATTATATACTCTTCGTTACGGTAATGATCGTTACTGAAAAATGGCGTGAAACGAAAGGGTTTTTATGAAGCAGTTATTGAAGGGCAAAGTGGCACTGGTGACCGGCGGATCGCGGGGCCTGGGCGCCGTGACGGCCGAGGCACTCGCCGACCAGGGCGCGGACGTGGCCATCAGCTACGTCGCTTCCAAAGAAAAGGCCGACGCCGTGGTCGCCCGGCTGCAAACGAAAGGCGTACGCGCCATCGCCATCCGGAGCGACCAGGCCGACATGGCCGCCGCCAAACCACTGATCGATCAGGTCATGGCGCACTTCGGCCAGCTCGACATCCTCGTCAACAACGCCGCCATCGCGGTGCAGGGCAAGACCGTCGACGATCCCGAGCTCGACACGGTCAACCTCGATCGCCAGTGGCAAATCAACGTGATGGGCACGGTGGCCGCCACGCGCGCGGCGGCGCCGGTGCTGTCGCATGGCGGCCGTATCATCTTCATCGGCTCGCTGCTGGGCACGCGCGTCCCGTTCGCGGGCGCCGCC
>DATMSN010000267.1:0-2802 GCA_035565375.1 Duganella sp.
CAGCACAGAGCCGGCCGCGGCCAGCTTGAAGAATTTGATCATCTCTGTTCCCCAAAAATGGCGAGGCGCACCGGCGTAATTTATCAGCTATTTGGGGAACAAAACCATCTGTGTGCAGCGGAACAACGCTATCGTTTTACCCGTGGCCTGGCTGGTCACCACCGCGTCCCACACCTGCGTGGTGCGGCCCAGATGGACCGCCTTCGCGGTCGCCACGACCACGCCCTCGCGCGCGGTGCCGAGGTGATTCGACTTCAGTTCGATGGTGGTGAAGTTCTGCGCGCCTTCCGGCAAGTGGGCGAAACAGGCGTAGCCGCAGGCGGTATCGGCCAGGGTGACCACGCTGCCGGCGTGCAGGAAACCGTTCGGCGCCAGGTGCTTGGCGGCGACGTCAAACTGCGCCACCAACTCCCCTTCGCGCACGGCCGTGATGACGATGCCGAGATGCGACGGCAGCGTCTCCGAGCCGAACTGGTTGAAATACTCGGGGGTAAATTTAACGCTATCCATTGCCAACCTTTCAGTTTTCGAGTGTAGCTGGCAATGATAACAATTTTCGCAACTCTGAGCGTGTCGCAGGCGGTAGAAGAACTTACAAAAATGCGCTGACGTTGACGTTAAAACGAGCCGCCAGTTTCTTCGCTAAAACCCTGCTTATCCCGCGGCGACCAGCCAAAATATCACTAATCAAAGTGGGCGAGGCGACGTCCTGTAAATCTTTTTGCTTCAGATCGTTTTCCTCCAACAAATATCTAAGTACTTCTTTTGGCTCTGCATCCGGAATTACGACGTGCTCTTCCTCCCATCGCTGAATCAACTCCATCGTTAATTCAAGCATTGAGAACAGCGGATGACTTTCGTCATCTCCTACTTCGTCGGCCAGCGCATCGGTCAAGGCATGCACACGCTTAAAGTCAGCCTGATTCCGGATCGGCCGTAACATGGCGTGTTGCTGTAACGCCGCCCATGCTTTTGCAAGCTCAGGCATCGCACTGCTCGATTGGTCCCGAATGTTCATTTTCCCCGATTTTCTTTCGTCCACTTATCGTACTCAGAATGTGTCCCCACTAGTCGTACGTACACCTTCTGGGTGTCATAGAAAATCACCGTGACGATGCGATAGTCGTCTTTGAGCAACGTCATCTTATACGCGTTTTGAGAACTTCCCAATATGCGAATTTCGGTGGAGGGGAAATACCTGTTCGCGGATGGGGCCATGCCCAACATCCGCGAGGCTACAAAGTCACATCACGCGCACCCAAGCGCCTTTGTACAGGATAGGGCCGGTGGGGCCGTTCGGATTGGGCGAGCCGCCCTTCGGCTCCAGCGACACCGCCAGCAGCGCGACGTCATCGCCGATAGCGCTGCCGGTCAGCGCCAGCTTGACCTCGCCGCGATCGGCCAGCAAGCCGAGCGAACGCGGATTACCCTGCTTGGGCACGGCCCACAGCTGCAGCGTCTTATCCGCCGGCACCGGCGCGTTGCCCACCAGGCGCACCGTCAGCGCCTTGCGGCCGGTATCGCCGGTCAGCACCAAAGCGGTCTGCGACTTCTCGTCGGTCAGCGTGGCGACGTAATCGAGCGACGGCGCCTCCAGTGTGCGGGTCGTGATGACCACCACCAGCAAGGCCGCCAGCGCCGTCGACACCACGCCCAGCGAGCGCCAGAACGTCACCGACTCGTTGCGCCAGAATTGCCAGGCCGCGTGCGTGCGCTTCAGGTTCAGGCGCCGTTCGATATTGGTCCACACCTGCCGCCGCGGCGCCTGCGCGCTCGAGAACTCGGCCAGCGGCGTCAGACGGTCGGCCCATTCCTGCGTCGTGCGGCGCAGCGCTGCGTCGTCGTGCATATAGCCTTCGAAGCGGCGCCGCGCGCCGCCCTTGAGCGTGCCGAGCACATATTCGGCGGCCAGCTTCTCGCGCAGCGGCGCATTGTCGCGCAGGTTCATGATCGCTCCCGCTTCGTCAGGCACGTCTTCAGGCGCTCGAGGCTACGACGTATCCAGGTCTTGACGGTGCCGATCGGCAGCGCCATCTGCGCCGCCACCTCGCTGTGCGACAGGTCGTGGAAAAACGCCAGGCCGATCACTTGGCGGTGCAGCCCCTCCAGCGCCGACATGCAATAGGCCAATGCCTTGGCGTCGCTACTCATTTGAAGCGCTTCGATCGGCGTGGCGCCCGGATCGTGCAGTGCATTGATGACCTCGCTGTCAAACTGTTCCCCATCGATTTCGACGGTCACATCGCTGCGGCGCAAGAGATCGAAAGCCTTGTTGCGCACGATGGTGGTCATCCACGTCATCGGTGCCGCCAAATGGCTTTGATAACTGCCGGCGTTGTTCCAGATCGCCACGAAACTCTCCTGCAACACCTCTTCGGCCAGTTCGCGCTTGTTCAATATACGCAGCGCGAAGCCAAACAGTTTCGACGACGTGGCATCGTAGAGAGAGCGGAAAGCGACGGCATCGCGGTTCGCGGCGCCTTGCAGCCACGCGCGCAACTGCTGGGGATCGAGTGTGGAAACGTCGGACACTGCTCGCCTTGAAAGTGATGACGCATTGATGAAAACAAATTGGGCGTGTGAAAAATACCATACTCCCGCGTCCGCATGAACAAAAATTATCGGGTCAAATAGTTGAATCCGAACCGCGTCCCGCTCCGTACATAGTCTCCAAGCCAGAAAAACTTACTTGGAGACGCGATGGGGATTAAACGCAACATGGCGGCGCTCATGTCCCTCGCCGTGCGCGGTGGGACGGCGCTGGCGGCCGACGGAAGCGACGTCGCCGCCACCGCCGCGATG
>DATMSN010000268.1:0-2421 GCA_035565375.1 Duganella sp.
CCGGCCGGCAAATCCGCTCCGGTCGAAGGTGGTGCGCCGTGAATCTGTCGTCGCCATTCGTCAAGCGGCCGATCGCCACCGTCCTGTTGACGTGCGGGGTCGCGCTGGCCGGCATCGGCGCGTTCTTCGTGCTGCCGGTGGCGCCGCTGCCGCAGGTCGATTTCCCCATCATCTCGGTCAGCGCCTCGCTGCCCGGCGCCAGCCCGGCGACGATGGCCAGCAGCGTCTCGACGCCGCTCGAGCGTCACCTGGGCGTGATCGCCGGCGTCAACGAAATGACGTCCAGCTCCAGCACCGGCTCCAGCAACATCACCTTGCAGTTCGATTTGAACCGCAACGTCGATTCGGTCGCGCGCGAGGTGCAGGCGGCGATCAACGCCAGCCGCGTCGATCTGCCGGCGACCTTGCGCAGCAATCCGACCTACCGCAAGGCCAACACCTCCGGCGCGCCGGTGATGATCCTGGCGCTGACGTCCAAAACGCGCACGCCGGGGCAGATCTTCGACGCGGTCTCCAACACGGTGCTGCAACGCCTGTCGCAGGTGACCGGCGTGGGCGACGTGGAACTGGGCGGCAGCTCGCTGCCGGCGGTGCGCGTCGAGCTCAATCCGTATGCGCTGAACCGCTACGGCCTGTCGATGGAGGACGTGCGCGCGGCGATCCAGGCCACCAACGCCAACCGCCCGCGCGGCGCGCTGCAAGGCCACGGACGCCGCCTGCAGATCTATTCGGAGTCGGCCAACGCCAGCGGCGGGCGCAGCGCCAGCGACTACCAGAACCTGGTGGTCGGATGGCGCAACGAAACGGCGATCCGCCTGAAGGACGTGGCGGAGGTGGTCGACGGCGTCGAGGACCAGAACAATCTGGGCCTGTTCAACGGCCAGCCGGCGATCATCGTCCTGATCCGGCCGCAGGCCGGCGCCAACGTGATCGAAACGGTCGACAGCGTGCGCGCCCAACTGTCGTCGCTGCGGGCGCAGCTGCCGCCGGACGTCAACATCGACATCGCCAGCGACAGCACCAATTCGATCCGCTCGTCGCTGCACGAGATCGAGGTCACCCTGATCATCTCGATCCTGCTGGTGGTGCTGGTGGTGAGCGTATTCCTGCGCAACCTGCGCGCGACCATCGTGCCGGCCGTGGCCACGGTGGTGTCGCTGCTGGGCACCTTCGGCGTCATGTACCTGCTTGGCTTCAGCCTCAACAACCTGTCGCTGATGGCGCTGACCGTGGCCACCGGCTTCGTCGTCGACGACGCCATCGTGGTGCTGGAAAATACCACGCGCCATATCGAGGCGGGGATGGACCGCCTGTCGGCGGCGCTGCTGGGCGCGCGCGAGGTCGGGTTCACCGTGCTGTCGATCAGCCTTTCGCTGATCGCCGTGTTCATTCCGCTGCTGTTCATGGGCGGCCAGTTCGGAGCGCTGTTCAAGGAGTTCGCCATCACGCTGTCGGCGGCGGTGATGATTTCGCTGGTGATCTCGCTGACCACCACGCCGATGATGTGCGCCTGGTTGCTCAAGCCGGACCACCACGCCAAGCCGCCCGGCCGCATGGCGCGTTTCTTCGAGGCCGGCTTCGACAAGGTGCTGAAGGGCTACGAGCATAGCCTGGACTGGGCGTTGTCGAGCGTGTGGCTGGTGATGCTCAGTCTATTGTTCGTGATCGGGCTGAATGTCTATCTGTTCGCGGCCATACCCAAGGGCGGCTTCCCGCAGCAGGACACGGGGCAGGTCAGTGGCGGCATCCGCGCCGACCAGAGCATCTCGTTCCAGGCCATGCAGGGCAAGTTGCGCCAGCTGGTCAACATCATCAAGGACGATCCCGATGTCGCCACCGTGGTGGGCTTCACCGGCGGACGCCGCGCCGGCGGCGGCTTCATGTTCATCAACCTGAAGCCTGTCGGCGAGCGCAGCGTGGCCGGTAACGCGGTGATCGCGCGCCTGCGGCCCAAGCTGGCCAGGGTGACGGGCGTGAGCCTGTTCCTCAGTCCCGTCCAGGATCTGCGCTCGGGCGGCCGCTCGGCCAACGCCAACAACCAGTACACGCTAAAAAGCGACAACCAGGCGGACCTGAAAAAGTGGGCCAGCCGCCTGGCCGACGCGATGAAGGCGCAGAAGTCACTGGTCGATGTCGACAGCGACCAGGCCGAAAACGGCGTGGAAACCTATGTCACCATCGATAAGGACAGCGCGTCGCGGCTGGGCGTGTCGGCCAAGGATATCGACAACGCCCTGTACAACAGCTTCGGCCAGCGCCAGGTGGCGACCATCTACGACGAGTTGAATCAGTATCACGTGATCATGGAGGTGGCGCGCGAATACAGCAGGAGTCCGGAATCGCTGAAGGACGTGTATGTGCCCTCGAAGGGACTGCCGGCGCCGACGGCCAGCAATCCGACCGGCGCGCCGACGGCGACGA
>DATMSN010000269.1:0-1904 GCA_035565375.1 Duganella sp.
CCTGGCCGGCGCCGATCGAGGTGGCCGTGACGGCCAGCGTCGGCGTCAGCTGGAACGCGCGCGGCAGCACGTTCGAACAGGCCTACAGCCGCGCCGACCAGGCGCTATACCGCGCCAAGCGCCAGGGCCGCAATTGCGTGCGCATGGCGGATTGAGAGGGAAAGGCGAGGGGCACCGATCCGACGGTGATCGAGCGGGTGCCGGGCGGGGCCGACATACGGCGCGACGATGCTGTCGCGCTGGCCCGCCACACGCGGCGTTGACGCCGACGGAACACCACCCGGCCAATCGCGTCCAATCCATACGGGCGACAGGCGACAGGGGCGGACGGCGATGCGGGAGGACATACAGCGGGCGCGGCTGATTCGGCTGAAATTGGTCGCCGGCGGCCTGATGGGGTGCATGGCGCTGGCCTGGGGCGCGAGCCGCCATTGGAGCGCCGCCCATCCATGGCTGGGCTACGTGGCCGCGTTCGCCGAGGCTGCGCTGATCGGCGGGCTGGCCGACTGGTTCGCCGTGACGGCGTTGTTCCGCCACCCGCTCGGCATTCCCATTCCCCACACGGCCATCATCGCGGCCAACAAGGACCGCGTCGGCAAGGGCATCGCCACCTTTTTGCAGCATAATTTCATGACGCACGATGTGTTGCGGCAGGAGCTGGCGCGCATCGATTTCGCCGGGGGCTGGGCGCTGTGGCTGGACAAGCCCGGCAACGCCCGCGCGCTCGCCGAACAGCTGGGACAGGCCTTGCCGGTGTTGATGGCCATGGCGGAGGACGATGAAGTCGATCGGTTCCTGCGCCAGCTGTTTTCCGGCTCGCTCCAGGATGTGCGCTTCGCGCCGGTGCTGTCGCGCGTGCTCGAGGCGCTGGTGGCGGGCGGCCAGCACCATGTGCTGCTGCAAAGGCTGCTCGGACTGGTCGCGCGCGCCTTCGATCAACAGCGGCCGCACATCCGCCAGAAGGTGTACGAGACCAGCCCGCGCTGGATGCCCAAGACGCTCGACGATAAATTTTTCGAGCGCATCGTCGAGGGCGTCGAGGCGTTCCTGCTCGAGTTGCAGGCCGAGGATAGCCCCTGGCGCGCACGTTTCGAGGCCGCCACGCATGAGCTCATCGAGCAACTGGCAAGCTCCGAGCACTACGAAAGACAGTTGCGCCAGATGGTCTCGTCGAGTCTGGGCAACGCCAGGTCCCGCGCCTACCTGCGGGACCTGTGGGGCGGCTTACGCGACGGCATCGTGGCCGATCTCGCCACGCCGCACTCGCGGGTGACGGCGAAGCTTGAGGAATTGCTTGGCGCATCCTCCCTGGCGCTGGGGCGGGCTCCGGCGATCCGGGCCCGGTTGAACGGCTGGCTGCGACAGATGATCGCCGACGCGATCGTGGCGCGGCGCGACGTGCTCGGCGCCGTGATCGAGCGCGTGATCGACGCGTGGGATGCGCCGACCATCGCGCGCCGTTTCGAGCTCTACGTCGGCGCCGACCTCCAATATATCCGGTTCAACGGCACGCTGGTGGGCGGCGCCATCGGCCTGCTGCTGTTTGCGCTGGCGGGCTGACCCCCGGCGGAATGGGCCCGCCGCAATGGAACCGCCGCCGCCCCTCGTTGTCCAACCGTGTATTCACGAGGAGGGTACATGGATATCTTTAAGAGCAATATCGTGGTTGGCATCGGCGCGGTGGTGGCCGCTTCCATAGTCGCGCCGGTGGTGATGCCGGTGCTGGCCCAGGTCGGCCGGCCGTTGTTTAAAACGTTGGTCAAAGGCGGCATGCAATTGTTCGAGCGGGGGCGCGAGGCGGTCGCGCTGGCGGGCGAATCGGTGGAGGACATGATGGCGGAAATCCGCGCCGAGGACGCGGCGACGGCGGCTACCGCGCACGCGGCCGGCATGGCGTCGGCCGC
>DATMSN010000270.1:0-1937 GCA_035565375.1 Duganella sp.
GTCAGGTCCACCATTTCTACACGAGCTCGGCCATATGAGCTTATACGGCCGAGCTCGTGTAGCAATGGTGGACCTGACCCTGGAGTTGGTTTGGCAACTATTCGCCGCCGGTGCGCGATTTGGTCGGCAGCGGCGTGTTCGGCTTCCACGCGGCCGACAACGCCTGCCCTTCCTCGATCTGCTCCTGCGTCATGTGCTTGACCACCGCCGACCGCTGCTCGGCCGCCGTCGCCGATCCCTTGGCCGCCGCCAGATTCCATAACATGTAGGCGATCACGTTGTCCTGCGGCATGCCTCCCATGTGGTAGCGGTACATCAGCCCCATGACCTGCTGCGCGTCCGCGTGCCCCTGCTCGGCCGCCTTGCGGAACCACGCGACCGCCTGCTTGTGGTCCTGGATCACGGCGTTGCCGGTGTAGTACATGGCGCCGACCACGTATTGCGCGTCGGCCTTGCCCTGTAGCGCCGCCTTGCGGTGCCAGCCCAGCGCCTGCTTGTAGTCCTGCCGGACGCCACGGCCCATGTAGTACATCAGGCCCAGCAGGTGCTGGGCGTCCGCGTTGCCGGCCCTGGCAAGCGGCGCGATCTCCTTTAAAGCGAGCGCGTAGTTCTTGTTGTTGTAGGCGGTGGCGCCTTCGGCGAATCCAGCCATCGCGCTGTGCTGCAGAGCCAGTGCGAGAGCTATCGCTAGTATGAATTTTTTCATGTCGCGGGTGCGTTTATTTGGTTTTATTTCCAACTTACTTTGCCGAGGCCGTCAACGGTGACGTTGCGGTTCAGGGGCTTGCCATACACAGTGACCGACCCGAGGCCGCTCAGGTTCAATGTCGCGTTGGTCTTGGCGTGGACGGTGGCGTTGCCCAGGCCGCTGAGGTCGACGTTGACCGATTCGGCCTGGAACTGCTGCGCGTTCAGGCCGCCCAGGCCGCCCAAGGTCGCCCTGAGCATCTTGCTGCGCCCGCCCAGCGTGATGTAGCCGGCGCCGCGCAGGTCCAGTTCGACGGTGTCGTTCTCGCTGACCCACAGGTGCATCTTGCCGACCCCGCCCAGATTGGCCTTGAGGACCTTGTAGTCGATGGCCGCCCTCATGCTGCCGGCGCCGTCCATCGTCAACTCCAGTTCGTCTCCGCTGAAGCCGCTGATGTCGGTCGCGCCGACGCCCTCGCACACCACCTCCCGCAAACTCGGCAGCACGAGCTCGGCGCGCGCGCCCGACCGCCCCAGCTTGACGCCACGGCCGCCGTCGGCCTCCAGGTACAAGGTGTCGCCCGTTTGAGACGAGGTCAGCTTCGCCATGTCGCGCCGGTCGCCGGTGATCTTCAGCGACGCCGTGTCGCCCTGGCGCAGCTTGACGTCGATCACCCCGTCGAGCTTGACGCGCACCACGCGCGCGTCGATCGCCACCACGCGCGTTTCACTGCCCTCCTCGGCCGCGCCGGCGCGGGAAAACAGCGCACAGAACGCCGCAAACAGCAGCCCAAACCGGAAAAGCTTCGTCATCATCTCTATCCTCTGATATTTTTGGCAAGCCATGGTGGTCAATATAGCAACAATTTCGACGGCCACCAACCACCCTTGATGTATGTGGTCACTATATCAACCGCCCGCGCGGCGCCGGCCGGGATTGCGACGAACTGCACAAAACGGCGACCGGGCGACAAAAAACGCGGATGGGCGCGCGCCGCGCCGGCCTTCTCAATGCTCAGGCCGGCAGGCGGATGGTGGCGTTCAGGCCGCCTTCGGGGTGGTTTTCCAGCAGCAGCTGGCCGCCATGGGCCTCGATGATGCTGCGCGCGATGCCCAGTCCCAGCCCCATGCCGCCGTCGTTCTTGCCGCGGCCATGCTCGAGCCGCACATACGGCTCGAACAGGCTGGCGAACGCCTCCTCCGGCACGCCCGGACCGTGGTCGCGCACCGTGATGGCCACCGCGCCAGGC
>DATMSN010000271.1:0-1659 GCA_035565375.1 Duganella sp.
CGGCCCGGTGCCCGCCGATGTCGCCGTGACGCTGGCCGAGGAGGGTGGTTTGATCCGCGCGCTGGGCGCCTGGGTGATGGAGGAGGCGTGCGCGCGCAAGGCGCGCTGGAACGCGCTCGGACTGTCGCACATCACGATGGCGATCAACGTCTCGCCGCTGCAGCTCGACGACCCGCAACTGCCGGCGCAGTTGGCCCGCTGCCTGGAGCGCTACGGCCTGGCGCCTGGCGAGATCGAACTGGAGATCACCGAGAGCCAGGCCATCCCGGTGCGGCCGGTGGTGGACCAGAACCTGGCGCAGATCGTCGCCATGGGCGTGTCGCTGGCGATGGACGATTTCGGCATGGGCTATTCTTCGCTGCTGCACATGCGGCGCTTCTCGATCCACTCGATCAAGATCGACGGCTCGCTCACGCGCGACGTGCTCACCAATCCGATCAGCCGCGACATCATCCACACCATCGCCACCCTGGGGCGCACGCGGCATGTGGAGGTGGTCGCCGAGTTCGTCGAAACCGTCGAGCAGCGCGACACGTTGGCGGCGCTGGGCTGCGGCGTGTTCCAGGGATATTTGTACAGCGCGCCGCTGCCGGCGGCCGCCTGCGCCGAGTACCTGCTGGGCGCGGGCGCGGCGGCCGGCTGGAAGGACAGCGCTGTTAAATCGTGATGATGCCGCGCTTGAGGGCGATCGTCACCGCGTGGGTGCGGTCGTTGGCGGCCAGTTTGGCCAGCACGTTTTTCATGTGGGCCTTGACGGTTTCCTCGGAAATCGACAGGTGCTCGGCGATGCGGCGGTTCGAATTGCCGCCGGCGGCGTGATTGAGCACCTCCATCTCGCGCGGGCTCAGCGGCCCCTGGCCCATGTGCTGCGCCAGTTCCATCGCGATTTCCGGCGGAATGCGGCGCTGGCCCATGTGCACGCCGCGCACCGTGTCGAGCAATTCGCGGCGCAGCGTGCTCTTGAGCAGGAAGCCGCTGGCGCCGCCCTGCACGGCGCGCAGGATCTGGGCGTCGCCCTTATACGTGGTCAGCATGATGATGCGCGCGCCGCTATGTTCGCGGCGGATGTGCTGCAGCGCCGTCACGCCGCACATCTCGGGCATCGCGATGTCCATGATGGTCACGTCCGGCCGTAGCGCCTCGTAGCGCTCGACGGCCTCGCGGCCGTTGTTGGCCTCGCCGACCAGGCGCATGTCGTCCTGGCTGGAAATGGCCTCGCCGAGGCCGGCGCGCAGCAGCGGATGGTCGTCGACGACCAGTACGGTGATGGGGCGGGGTGCGGTACTCGGTTCCATGTCGTAGGGATGCGGTCTTCCAAAAACAGGAATATATACGGGTTTGGGCGATTTCGCCGAAGGCTTGCGATTGTGGTGTGCAATGCAACACAAAGTATGCACTTTAGCAAAAAATGGCACAATAGCTCTTCCGGCAAATGTCTTTTGCGCTTTCAGCAAAGTAGCCGCAACGGGGAGAAATGGATGATCGATGCCTTGCACTGCCTGATCGCGGTGGTGGAACACCGCAGCCTGTCGCGCGCGGCGGTGCAGCTGGAGATGGCTGTGTCGTCGGTGTCGCGCAAGCTCGACGCGCTGGAGGCGCAGCTGGGCGCGCGGTTGCTGGTGCGCAGCTCGCGCCATGTGGTGCTGACCGACGCCGGCG
>DATMSN010000272.1:0-1611 GCA_035565375.1 Duganella sp.
GGCGGCAGCCACGCGGCGCGCCTGACGGAGCTGCGCTCGGAGCGCGCCAAGGCCAGCGACGAACACGGCACCCTGGCCGCGCGCTGGGAAGTGGAAAAGGGCCTGACCGAGAAGATCAAGGCCGCGCGCCTGGAACTGGAGACGGCCGGCGCCAGTGAAGATAAGGCACCGGCCAAGAACGCGGCGGCCGGCGTGCAGGCGCTGATCAAGGAGTTGAAGGACCTGCAGGGCGAGGCACCGATGGTGCCGGTGCAGGTCGACGGCCATGTGGTGGCCGAGATCGTGGCCGGCTGGACCGGCATCCCGTTGGGCAAGATGGTCAAGGACGAGATCAAGACCGTGCTCAAGCTGCACGACATGCTGGAGGAGCGCGTGCTGGGCCAGTCGCACGCGATCGAGGCGGTGGCGCAGCGCGTGCGCACCTCGCGCGCCAATCTGGACGATCCCAACAAGCCCAAGGGCGTGTTCCTGTTTGTCGGCCCGTCGGGCATCGGCAAGACCGAGACCGCGCTGGCGCTGGCCGATGTGCTGTACGGCGGCGAGCGCAAGCTGATCACCATCAATATGAGCGAGTATCAGGAGGCGCACAGCGTGTCGGGCCTGAAGGGTTCGCCGCCGGGTTATGTCGGCTACGGCGAGGGCGGCGTGCTGACCGAGGCGGTGCGGCGCAATCCGTACAGCGTGGTGCTGCTCGACGAGGTCGAGAAGGCGCATCCGGATGTGATGGAGTTGTTCTTCCAGGTGTTCGACAAGGGCGTGATGGACGACGCCGAGGGCCGCGAGATCGACTTCAAGAACACCATCATCATTTTGACGTCGAACGTGGCCTCGAGCACGATGATGCAGGCTTGCCTGAACAAGGAGCCGAAGGACATGCCGACGCCGGAGCAGCTGGAGCAGGCGATCCGTCCGCAGCTGATGAAGGTGTTCAAACCGGCGTTCCTGGGGCGGTTGAAGGTGATTCCGTACTATCCGATCGCCGACGATGTGCTGGTCAAGATCATCGCGCTGAAGATGAACAAGATCGCGCGCCGCATCGCCGAGAACCACAAGGCGGAGTTGACGTACGACGAGGCGCTGGTGGAGGCGGTGCTGGCGCGTTGCACCGAGGTGGATTCGGGGGCGCGCAATGTCGACAATATCTTGAATGGCAGCTTGTTGCCGGAGATCGCCGAGTCGGTGCTGGCCAAGATGGCCGAGGGCAGCACGATCTCCAGGATCAAGGTCAGCGCCGACAAGAAGGGGCAGTTCAAGTACACCATCAAGTGATGGCGCGCGCGGGTGTCGTTCAACCCGCACTGCGGCGAAATGGGGTCGGACCCGATGGGTCCGACGGGGACGCCGAGTCCCCGCCTGGCCTTGCGGGTTGACGTCGCGTCTTACTCCGCCGGCTTCACGCCCAACATCTCTTCGATGTGCGCCATCGAATTCGGGTCCTTGACCACCGTCCGCAGCCAGTCGTGCAGGCTCAACTCGCCGGCATCGGCCGCCTTGTCGGCGAAATACGATACCGGGCTATGCGGCTCGGTGCGGCGGAAGAACGCCGCCACCGCCCGCAACTGCGCCAGCCCCTGCGCGCGCGTCTGGATCGCGCCCGGCGGACCGGACGGC
>DATMSN010000273.1:0-14720 GCA_035565375.1 Duganella sp.
GCCATCGCGGGGCGCCTCGGCGTCGACCTGCCGGCCGGCGCGGCCGGTGCGGTCATTATTCTCGAGGGCTTGTCGGACGGTGGTTCGGCGCTCGCTTTCGACCCCGCCGACGGTCCCGTCGGTGTTGCTCCTATTCCACAAGTGTTGCGAATCGCGCCTGGCTGTCTTCATTGCAGCGGCAATCTCGTTTTGCGAGTAACATTGAACCGTGTGCTGCGTCATCCTCCGGCGCGGCTCTACATCAGTCTGGCTACTGCTGAACACCTCGAACTGCTGCGTGCCTGGCTGTCCGAGCCCCCGTACGGCGACTTGCTAGACTTGCAATCCGACATCGCGGCCTAAGCCCTGCCTGCAGATCGGGTCCTGTTCTTTAGACTTGAATCGTCCACTTTGAGCCCCATGTGGGTAGTGAAGTGAAACCGAGCAGTGTTTCGCCCCTGGAGAAAGGAAGCAAAATGAACCTCATCTATAACAGCGAGCAATACAGCGTTGTCGAATTCGGCGCGGATCGTACTCTGGATGCATTGCGTTTTGGCGGCTATGAAATCGTCGACAAAGGCGGCAAGCGGGAGATTTTTATCAACGGCATCCTGGCACAGAATTTCCGCCGCGACGTCAACGAGTTGATCGCCGGCGAGCCGACGATGGCCGAGATTGATGAATTTTTAGGCAGTTATGACGAACTCATGAGTCATCCGGTGTTGTTGCACTAACAGAATCGCGGGTCTGTATCACGAGGGGGATGGTCGGCGTTGCCGTCCGTCCCCCTTGGCATTTTGACACCTACCGCCGGCGGTCGGCCGCGCCTGGATGCCACCGGTAATGGCCCGTGACCGGATAGGTGAACAGCATGTTTTCCTCCCTGGCGCCGGCGCCGATGTTGTGGATGATCAGCGGTACGCCATCGCCGGAGAATTTGTCGGACACGATGCCGATGTGGGTCAGGTCGTGCGGCAGGCGCCACGTGACGATGTCGCCGGGAAGGTAGGTTTTCATCTCCAGGCTCGCCGGCATGGTCGCGCCGTGGCGCGCGAAAAAGGTCGCCAAGTTGGGGACCCGCCGGTGATCGATATTCGGGTCGGGCGCCTTCAATTGCCAGCGCGCCTGGTGGGCATAGGCGCTCCACGCCTTTTTCATATCCTGATGCACCAGCGCTTGCAGGTCGACATCCAGTTTGCGATAGGCCCGCACCACGACGTCGGTGCACACGCCGCGCTCGATCGGCACATCGCCGTTGGGGTAGGCGAGGCGCCGGTAGGCCGGGTCGTAGGTCAATGTCACGCCGACCTGGCTGCGCGCGGCCTCGACCAGGGCATGCGGGGCGTCCGACGCGCGCGGCGTTTCCGGCTGCGAGGCGGTTTTCGCGCTGGACGTTGTGGCCAGCAGGGCCAAGAGCAGGGTGGATAGTGTTTTGCGCATGGTGGTGTGCGGTAATCGAAAGTGGCAATATTATCAATAGATTAATTCAGTCTCCGGCCGCTGTCATTGGTTTTTCTCTACTAGCTGTTATATTGTTCGTTGCATCGTCCACCGCGGGAAGAGAAAAGAAATAATGTGTCAGCTACTCGGCATGAACTGCAATGTCCCGACCGACATTGTGTTCAGTTTTACCGGCTTCGCCATGCGCGGCGGCCATACCGATACCCACCATGACGGCTGGGGCATCGCGTTTTTCGAGGGCGCCGGCGTGCGCCACTTCGTCGATCACCAGGCCGCGATCGCCTCGCCCATCGCTGAACTGATCAAACGCTACCCGATCAAGTCCACCAATGTCATCGCGCATATCCGCAAGGCGACCCAGGGGCAGGTCGCGCTGGAGAATTGCCACCCGTTCGTGCGCGAGCTGTGGGGGCAGTACTGGGTGTTCGCCCATAACGGCGATCTCAAGGAATTCAATCCGTTGCTGAACGGCGCTTTCCGTCCGGTCGGCAACACCGACAGCGAGCGGGCGTTTTGCTATATTTTGCAGCAGTTGCGCGCCCGTTTCGGCGAGCAGCGGCCGGCGCTGGCGGAATTGCGCGCCGCCCTGGGCGCGCTGGTCGGCGAAATCGCCGCCCACGGCACCTTTAATATGTTGCTGTCGTCCGGCGGCGAGCTGTTCGCCCATTGCTCGACCAATCTGTTCTATCTGGTGCGCAAATACCCGTTCGACACCGCCAAGCTGTCCGACGAGGATGTCAGCGTCGATTTTTCCCAGGTGACAACGCCAAATGATCGGGTGGCAATTATCGTTACACAGCCGCTAACAACCAATGAACAATGGACAGCGTTCGCCAGTGGCGAGCTGAAGCTTTTTATCGACGGCGTGCCACAGGCGAATGATTGAACGCTAAATTGTCAAGACAGTCGGGATTATTGCTGTCAAAATCTTAGTACAGCGAAATATTCGCTCCCTGACAGGAATGGCAGAAGCAATGATCGATCTCTCCCAACACGACGCCGGACCGCGCAATCTGCGCGTGCGCGAATTCTATCTGGGACGCCAGCCCATCCTCGACCGCAATCAAAACCTGTTCGGCTACGAGTTACTTTTTCGTAACTCGCCGGTCGGGCCGGCGCATATCACCACCGAACTGTCGGCGACGGCGGCGGTGATCGCCCATGCGTCGCAGCTGGGGATGGAAAGGACCATCGGCGACGCGCTCGGTTTCGTCAATGTCGATGCCGACGTCATCATGACCGACATTTTCTCCTTCCTGCCACGGGAAAGGATGGTGCTCGAGTTGTGCGCCACCGTGCAGGCCACGCCGCAACTGCTGGCGCGCGTGGCGGAACTGGCCGGTCTCGGCTTCCGCTTCGCGCTGGCCGACGTGTCCGGCGAGAACGAGACCGTCGCGGCGCTGGTGCCATGGATCGAGTACGTCAAGATGGACATGCGCAACACACCGCTGTCGACCTTGATGAAGCTGGCGCCGCGCTTCCGCCAGCAGAAAAAGAAGCTGGTGGCCGAAAAGGTCGAGACGCGGGAGGAATTCAAGAACGCGCTGGACCTGGAGTTCGATTATTTCCAGGGGTATTACTTCGCGCGGCCGGTCATCATGAGCGGCAAGAAGCTGTCGCCGTCGCAACTGGCGGTGATGGAGTTGATGACCCTGGTCACATCGGACGCCGACAATATCGATATCGAACGCGCGATCAAGCGCGACGTGTCGCTGGCGCTCAACCTGCTGCGGCTGGTGAACACGCCGGCGGTCGGCGCGCGCCAGCGCATCGATTCGCTGAGCCAGGCGGTGACCTTGCTGGGCCGGCGCCAGTTGCAGCGCTGGCTGCAGATCATGCTGTATGCCGAGCCGAGCAAGCGCGGTCACAGCATGACGCCGTTGCTGATGCTGGCGACCACGCGCGGGCGCCTGCTGGAACTGCTGGCCGGCAAGCTGCGGCCGAGCCAGCGCCACGTCGCCGATATCGCCTTCACGGTCGGCATCATGTCGCTGATGGATACCTTGTTCGGCATGCCGATGGCGGAAATCCTGGCGCAGATCCCGGTCAACGACGACGTCTCGGAAGCGCTGCTGCATCGCGGCGGCTTCCACGGCGACCTGCTCAAGCTGGCCGAATGCATCGAGCGCATCGAGGAGATGGACGAGCACATCGTACCGGCGCTGCGCAATCTGGCGATGTCCACCGATGAACTGGCGGAGCTGGAGCTGGCCGCCTTCGAGTGGAGCGATAACGTCGTGCGCTACGCGCTGTGACGACGATGACGAAGGCGACACGCGACTTCGGAAATCCGGGGACCTTCGAAAATCCGGGGATCACGTAGGGCGGATTAGCGTAGCGTAATCCGCCATGCATGCGCCATCAGCGGCGCATGCATGAACCTCCCCGCAGGGATTCACGTGGCGTGCCCGGCCCCCGGCCAGTGCTTGACCAGCTCCGGATCGGTGCGCATCTCCCACAGCGCCAGCACGGCCACCGCGACGCCGACGATCACCGAGTTCCACACCAACTCGGTATTGGCCGCCAGCCCCAACACCCATGGCGACACCGCCACCCATATCCCCAGCAGCAGGTTGAGCATGACGGCCCAGAAGTAGGTTTTGTACAGATCGAACGCCGCCAGCAGCGCGATCACCGCACCCGAAATGAACGCGGTCCAGGCCTGCACCGACGGGATAGGATAGCCAAACACCCAGGGCGTAATAAAGAACCACAGACCCAATAACAGGATCAACTGGTCCTGCCAGCGCTTGGCGGATGTATTGGATGAATTCGTTGCCATATCGTCCTCCCTAGTATGCCGCGCGATGGCGGCGTACTTCTTAGTCCTTCGGCGGTCTTAAAAGTTCAACGTTCCAGGTTGTCGATGAAGCCGGACAGATCGCGGTTGAAGCGCGCCGGTTCCTCGATGAACGGGGCGTGGCCGGAGGCCTCGTACAGCGTACTGCGGATACGCGGATTGATCTCGGCCGCCCTGGCGATCGACGGCCGCGCCTTGACCAGCGCATCCTGCGCGCCGTAGATCAGCAGCACGGGCACCGTGGCCCTGGCCAGGCCGTCCTCGGCGGCCACGGTCATCGATTGGACTGCGCGCTGCATGTCCCGGGAAGCCATGGCGGCGTTGGCCAGCAAGCGTTCGAAGTCCGGCGCGGCGGGCTGGGTCCGGAAGCACAAGCGCAGGAAGTCGCGGACCGCGTCCAGGTGCGTCTTCAGGTCCGGCGCGTTCAGATCGCGGTAGACCTGCGGATGGGCGACGATCTGCTCCGGTTTCAGCTCGATCACGCCGTCGACGTACACGGCGCCGGCGATGGCGCCGTCGCCGTACGCGGCCAGGTAGTTCGAGATGACCGCGCCGCCCAGCGACCAGCCGACCAGCACCGGTTTCGCCGCCCGCGACGCCTTGATGACGGCGTGCAGATCGGCGGCCCAGCGCCGGCCGTCGCTGTATGCTGCGGCGCTGGCGGGCCGGTCGGACAGGCCGTGTCCGCGCATGTCGTAACTGATGAGCCGGTAGCGCTGGAGGCGGGGATCGCCGACCTGCGCTTCCCAGTTCAACGTGCTGCCGAGCAGGCCGTGGATGAAGATGAGCGGCACGCCTTGCGGATCGCCGGCTTCCCGCACCGCCAGCGTGACGCCGTCCGGGGCGGTGGCGGTGTAGGTTTTGGTTTCGGCCTGGGCGGCCGATGCGGCCGCCAGCGCGCAAGCGAGCAGCAGGGCGCGCAACATCGGAAGTAGGGAACGGAACAGGAGAGGGTGGGACATGGTGCGGCTCCAAAAGTTGATCGGGAGCGCACAGTGTCAACCCTCACACCGGTGTCAGGGTCAAGCGAAAAGATGCTATGCTTTTCCTCATGAGCCAAGCAGACCATTCAGAACCGCTCAGCATCGGCAAGCTGGCCGGCGCCACCGGCGCCAGCGTGCGCTCGATCCGCCACTACGACGACCACGGGCTGCTGAAATCGCAACGCGCCAGCAATGGCTATCGGGTTTTCCCACCCGCGGCCGTCACCCAGGTCAAGCAGATCCAACGCATGATCGCGAGCGGATTCAGCTTGGCGGAGATCCGTTCTTTTCCTGATTGCATGTTGATGATAGAGGGCGCCGCCGCGTGCGGCGAGACCACCGACGCGCAGCGCAAGCGGCTGGCCGCCATCGAACGCCAGATCGGCGACCTGGAGCGGCGCCGCGCGCGCTTGCTTAAAACGTTGGCCGAGGGCACCATACCGCCGCTCGATTAGCCGCCGGCCCCCGGTCCAATGCCCAGCCCGTGTAGCAATGGTGGACCTGACCCCGGAGTTTAGGGCGGCGTTTTAGGACAAATTCGGCGCCAGCCAGCGCTCCAGCTCGGCCTTGTCGACGTTGCGGCGCGCGGCCATGTCGGCCAGCTGGTCCTCGCCGATCTTGCCGACCACGAAGTACTTCGATTCGGGATGCGCGAAGTAGAAGCCGGAGACGGCCGCGCCCGGATACATGGCGAACGATTCGGTCAGCTCCATGCCGATCTCCCCTGCCTGCATGGTCTTGAACATGTCGCGCTTGACCGTGTGCTCCGGACAGGCCGGGTAGCCCGGCGCCGGACGGATGCCGGCGTACTTCTCGGCGATCATGTCGTCGTTGCTCAGCTCTTCCGCCGCCGCGTAGCCCCACAGGTCCTTGCGCACGCGCTCGTGCAGGTATTCGGCGAAGGCTTCGGCCAGACGGTCGGCCAGCGACTTGAGCATGATCGACGAGTAGTCGTCGTGCGCGTCCTCGAAGCGTTTTTCGTACTTTTCGATTCCCAGGCCGGCGGTGACGGCGAACATGCCGATGTAATCCTTCACGCCCGATTCCTTCGACGCGATGAAGTCGGACAGGCACTGGTTCGGCCGCTGCACGCCGTCGACCACCGGCTTGACGCCCTGCTGGCGCAGGCCGTAATACGTGAAGTCGACGGTGGAACGGGTGTCGTCGGTGTAGATCTCGATGTCGTCGTCGTTGACGGTGTTGGCCGGCAGCAGCGAGATGACGCCGTTGGCGGTCAGCCAGCGGCCGTCGATGACTTTCTTCAGCAGCGCCTGGCCTTCCTCGAACACCTTGGTCGCCGCCTCGCCGACCACTTCGTCGGTCAGGATGGCCGGGAACGGACCGGCCAGGTCCCAGGTCTGGAAGAACGGGCCCCAGTCGATGTAGCGCGCGATGGTGGCCAGGTCGACGTTCTTGAACTCGCGGCGGCCGATGAACTTCGGCTTGACCGGCGCGCCGGCGCCGTCGAAGGACAGCTTCATCTTGTTGGCGCGCGCGTCCTTCAGCGACAGTATCGGCAGCGCCTTCTTGTTGGCGTGCTGCTCGCGGATGCGCACGTAGTCCTGGGCGATGTCGTCGATGTACTGCTGGCGGCTTTCGGGCGTCAGCAGCGACTGCGCCACCGACACCGAGCGCGAGGCGTCCGGCACGTACACCACCGGCCCCTCGTAGTTGTGGGCGATCTTGACGGCGGTGTGGGCGCGGCTGGTGGTGGCGCCGCCGATCAGCAGCGGGATCTTGAGCATGCGGAAATGCTCGTCGCGCTGCATCTCCTTGGCGACGTAGGCCATCTCCTCGAGCGAGGGCGTGATCAGGCCGGACAGGCCGATGATGTCGGCGTTTTCCAGCTTGGCGCGCGCCAGGATCTCGGAGCAGGGCACCATCACGCCCATGTTGACGACCTCGAAGTTATTGCACTGCAGGACCACCGAGACGATGTTCTTGCCGATGTCGTGGACGTCGCCCTTGACGGTGGCGATGACGATCTTGCCCTTCGGTTTGGCGACGATGCCGGTGCGCTTTTCCTCGGCCAGCTTTTCCTCTTCGATGTACGGAATCAGGTGGGCCACGGCCTGCTTCATCACCCGCGCCGATTTGACCACCTGCGGCAGGAACATCTTGCCCTGTCCGAACAGGTCGCCGACGATGTTCATGCCGTCCATCAGCGGACCTTCGATCACGTGGATCGGACGGCCGTTGGCGGCCAGCACCTGCTGGCGCATCTCCTCGGTGTCGTCGGTGATGAACTGGGTGATGCCGTGCACCAGCGCGTGCGCCAGGCGCTTCTCGACCGGCGCGTTGCGCCACTCCAGGTTCTGCGCGTCCTGCTTGCCGGCGCCGGCCTTCAGGGTGCCGGCGATGTCGATCATGCGCTCGGTGGCGTCGTCGCGGCGGTTCAACACCACGTCCTCGACCCGTTCGCGCAGTTCGGCCGGCAGGTCGTCATAAACGCCGACCATGCCGGCGTTGACGATCCCCATCGTCATTCCGGCCTTGATGGCGTGGTACAGGAACACGGTGTGGATCGCCTCGCGCGCCGGGTCGTTGCCGCGGAACGAGAACGAGACGTTGGAGACGCCGCCCGAGATCTTCGCGTGCGGCAGGTTTTGCTTGATCCAGCGGGTGGCGTTGATGAAGTCGACCGCGTAGTTGTTGTGCTCTTCGATGCCGGTGGCGATGGCGAAGATGTTCGGGTCGAAGATGATGTCTTCCGGCGGGAAGCCGACCGTGTTCACCAGCAGCTTGTACGCGCGCTCGCAGATTTCGATCTTGCGCTCGAAGGTGTCGGCCTGGCCCTTCTCGTCGAAGGCCATGACGATGACGGCGGCGCCGTAGCTCAGGCACAGGCGCGCCTGGCGGATGAATTCCTCCTCGCCTTCCTTCATCGAGATCGAGTTGACGATCGATTTGCCTTGCACGCATTTGAGGCCGGCCTCGATCACCGACCACTTCGACGAGTCGATCATGATCGGTACGCGCGAGATGTCCGGTTCCGACGCGATCAGGTTCAGGAAGCGCGTCATCGCCGCCTGCGAGTCGAGCATCGCCTCGTCCATGTTGATGTCGATGACCTGGGCGCCGTTTTCCACCTGCTGGCGCGCCACCGACAGCGCCTCGTCGTACTGCTCGTTCAGGATCATGCGCGCGAACGCCTTCGAGCCGGTGACGTTGGTGCGCTCGCCGACGTTGACGAACAGCGAGCTGTCGTCGATCGTGAACGGCTCCAGGCCCGACAGGCGCTGCGCCACCGGCACTTCCGGCAGCGCGCGCGGCGTGGTGGTGGCGAGCATCTCGCCGATGGCCTTGATGTGGTCCGGCGTGGTGCCGCAGCAGCCGCCGGCGATGTTGACGAAGCCGGCGTCGGCGAACTCGCGCAGCAGCGCCGAGGTGTCGGACGGCAGCTCGTCGAAGCCGGTGTCGCTCATCGGGTTGGGCAGGCCGGCGTTCGGGTAGATGCAGACGAAGGTGTCGGCGATCTGCGACAGCTCCTGCGCGTAGGGGCGCATCAGCGCCGCGCCCAGCGCGCAATTGAGGCCGATCGTCAGCGGCTTGGCGTGGCGCACCGAGTTCCAGAAAGCCGGCACGGTCTGGCCGGACAGGATGCGGCCGGAGGCGTCGGTGACGGTGCCGGAGATCATCAGCGGCAGGCGCGGCACGCCCGGGTTCTCCGCATAGAACTTGTCGATCGCGAACAGCGCGGCCTTGCAGTTCAGCGTGTCGAAGATGGTTTCGACCAGCAGCACGTCGACGCCGCCCTCGACCAGCGCGGTTGTCTGCTGAAGGTAGGCCTCGACCAGCTGGTCGAAGGTGATGTTGCGCGCGGCCGGGTCGTTGACGTCCGGCGAGATCGACGCGGTCTTCGGCGTCGGCCCGAGCGCGCCGGCGACGAAGCGCGGCTTGTCGGCGCTACTGTACTTGTCGCACGCGGCGCGCGCCAGCCTGGCCGCCTGCAGGTTCATCTCATAGGCCAGGTGGGCCATGTGATAGTCGTCCTGGGCGATCGTGGTGGCGCCGAAGGTGTTGGTCTCGATCAGGTCGGCGCCGGCGGCCAGGTAGCGCTCGTGGATCTCCTGGATCACGTGCGGCTGCGTCAACGTCAGCAGCTCGTTGTTGCCCTTGACGAACAGCTCGCGGGTATTTTTGGTGTCGGCGTCAGCGATCTCGCGCTGACCCGCGAAGTCGATAAAGCGCCCGTTCGGGCCGCCACGGTAGGCCGTCTCGTCGAGTTTGTACTGCTGGATGATCGTGCCCATCGCGCCATCGAGGATCATGATGCGGCGCGCCAGGATTTCGCGCAGCTGGGCATCGGTCTTGGACATGACGGTATGGGAGTTGTTCATTTAGCACTTTCTTTGATCGGAGGGCGCGGCGGACTGAAGCGGTCGCCGGTCTAAAATTATACGGCATCCCTGAATAACCTTCAGAAGAGCGCTGCATCGCAGCAACAATCTGCTGTTTTTAACGACATGGAGGGAAAATGTGATTATTGGCTAGATTTCCCCGTGGAAAGAAATGCTATCGTCGCGTTGCTCGGGTCGTTACCTGTCTCGAGGCGCTTTCAAATTCTTCCATAACGTTCAGTCGGATGTGACATATGAAAAATTGGCGGGCATGCGTAATCGGGCTTGGACTACTGTGTTCGGTAGAGGCCAAGGCGGACCTCATACCTGTCATTGGTAACACGAACTTCAGATGGGTAGGCAATTATCAAACAGCTGCCGGGCTCTATGCCGCTTGCACCGATCTGGTCACTAGCTTAAAGCAAGATGCCAAGACTTGGTGTGGCGCTCAGGCAAGCCCTGAAAACCCGGATTCTTTCTTCAGCATTAATGCCGGCTGGATTCAGGACCGCTCCCAGCCGAATTCCGACAAGTTCTACTTGCTCGGAGCATATGCTTGTTTGAACAACGATAGCGTTCGCTATTTCAGCGATACGATGTCCTGCAGCACATTGGCCAAAATGACGATGCCGGTGCCGTCCAGCCCAAAAGCGAACGGCGCCTCCTGCCCTGCCAATCCACAGAACCGTCAACCCTCGTGCGGCAACCCGATCGCCATTGGTACCGGCAACAAAGTTCAGCTTGAGGTGGACTATGGCGGCAATACCCCAGGGTTGCCGTTGTCGCTGACTCGTACCTATAACGGCGGGGTATTCACCGGTTATAGCGGTATTCCGGGATCCTTGGGCAGCTATTGGTCCCAGCCGTCTGACCGCCGGTTGCGCTTGCTGCCCAATCGCACCGAGACCAAGTGCTTCACCCGCAATAGCAATTCCCAGCAGTTCTGCGAGAGCGTACCGATCGCCAACGCGCCGCCGGCGGTATCGGTTTTGCGGCCCGACGGCAAGGTTTACACTTTCACCAAGTCGGGCGGCCAGTGGCTGGGCGACGCCGATGTCGATGACCGCCTCAGCGCGCGGTACGCGGCGGATGGCGTAACGCCTATCGGATGGACCTACGTGACCGCAGGGCAGGATATTGAAAACTACGACGACGCGGGGCGTCTGGTTTCCATCGCCAGCCGCGCCGGCGCGACGCAGCGTTATACCTACAGCAGCGGCAACACGAACGACACCGGCGTCGAGCGGCTTCCCTCCGATGCGCCGGTCTGTTCCAACGTCCAGCAAGGCGCCGCGATCGCCGCCGGCCTGCCCGTGTGCGTGACGGATCACTGGGGACGGCAACTGCAGTTCGAATACGACGGCAAGTCGCGCATCGTCAAGGCGCTGGATCCAGCCGGGTCGCCTTATCTGTATAGCTATGACGGCCCATCGAGCGGCTGCCTGGCCTCGGCTCCGACGAGCCTGGCGTGCAAAGCCAACAATCTGACGCAAGTGACCTACCCGGATGGCAAGAAGCGCGTGTACTACTACAACGAATCGGCGCGGATCAATGGCGGCAGCGGTTGCTCTGGCGTGGCGTCGTCGGGCAACGGGTTTGGGCATCTGCTCAATTCGCTGACCGGCATCGTCGACGAGAATGGCGGGCGCTTCGCCACCTGGGGTTACGACTGCGCGGGGCGGGCAATCTCGTCCGAGCACGCGGGCGGCGTGGAAAAGGTACAGATAAGCTATGGCGCGCGCAACACCGATGGCACGCAAACGACCACCGTTACCTCCGCCATCGGCACGGCGGCCGCACCAGCCACGATAGTACGCAGCTATCACAGCAAGATAGTGCTGGGCGTGTCGAAGAACGACGCGTTGAATCAGCCGTGCGCCGGTTGCGATGGCATGCTGGAACGTACCTATGACGGCAACGGCAACGTTTTGAGCGGCAAGGACTGGAACGGCAGCAAGACGGTGTACACCTACGACTCGACCCGGAATCTTGAGACGAGCCGGACCGAAGCGTCGGGGACCGCTTCCGCGCGCACGACCACCACCTCATGGCATGCCACCTTGCGCCTGCCGATTAAGATCGCGGCGCCGTTGCGGATCACGACCTTTGAATACGATGCGGCCGGCAATGTGCTCGGCAAATCCGAGCAGACCACCAATGACGTCAGCGGTGTTCAGGGGCTGGGCGCGCCGCCGGTCGGCACCGCCCGGAACTGGTCGTACACCTATAACGATGTCGGCCAACCGCTGACGGTGACCGGCCCACTGAACGACAAGATCAGCTTGAGCTACGACAGTGAGGGGAATCTGGCCAGCGTGACCAACGCCGCGCAGCACGTGACTACCTACAGTAATTATGACGCGGCCGGCCGGGTGGGCAAGATCACCGATCCGAACGGACTCGTGACCGATCTCGGCTATACATCGCGCGGCTGGTTGTCGAGCAGCTCCGTAGGAGGTGAAGTTACCAGTTATGACTATGATGGCGTCGGCCAACTGATCAAGGCCACCCTGGCTGATGGCTCGACGCTGAGCTATGCCTACGATTCCGCCCACCGGCTGACCGGCATCACCGATGGCGTCGGCAACAGCATCGTGTACACCTTGGACCTGGTGGGCAACCGTGTAGCCGAACAAGTGAAAGATGCCGGCGGCACGTTGGCGCGCAAGATCGGCCGTGTGTACAACCCATTGAATCGCCTGACGCAGATCACGGGAGCCTCGCAATGAAGCGCGCACTTTTACCCTTCATGGCGCTGCTGTGCTCGGCAGCCTCGGCGCAGGTGCAGAACACCACGACCAGCTACGTGTACGACACGGTGGGCAATCTGACTCAGATCACGGATCCGTTGAATCGCATCACCAAACAGGACTATGATCTGCTGCGGCGGAAAATCAAGGTGACCGATACCAACAACGGCATCACCCAGTATGGATATGACGCTCTGGACCAGTTGACTCAGGTGACCGACGCGCGCGGCCTCGTCACGACTTATGCCATCGATGGCCTGGGCAATCTAAGCCGGACCACCAGTCCCGACACCGGCAACGTTAACAACACCTACGATGTTGCTGGCAACCTGAAGACGCGGACCGATGCCAAGGGACAGGTCACGACATTTCAGTACGATGTACTCAATCGCATCACCGCCATCGGCTATCAAGACGGCAGCGCCGCCTCCTATGTGTATGACCAAGGCGAAAACGGTCTTGGGCGCCTGAGCCAAGTCACGGATGTCAGCGGCACAACCCGTTACGGCTACGACCAGCGTGGTCGGGTGCTGCTGGAAACCCGCGTCATCGGTGAGCAAACCTATACGACAGCCTATCGTTATGACACGGCCGGCCGCCTGTCCGGCATGACGTATCCGAGCGGCCGCACCGTCGATTACACGCGCGACGCCGTCGGGCATATTAGCACCATCAGTACAACGCAGGAGGGCGTCACCGTCAGTGTGGTGGCGCAGGCCAGCTATCAGCCGTTCGGGCCCCTGCAGTCGATCACGTTCGGCAATGGCCAGATTTACACGCGCACCTACGACCTCGATGGGCGCATCAGCAGCTACACCCTCAATGGCCAATTGCAGACCGTCGGTTATGACGCCGCCAGCCGGATTACCGGTATGACCGACGCGGGTGACGCGAGCAACAGCCGCACGTATGGTTACGACCTGCTGGACCGCGTCACCAGCGACCAGCGATCCAATCTCAGCCTGGGCTACAGCTACGACGCGGTGGGAAACCGCACGCAGCACAGCAATGGAGCGGCCACCACCAGTTACATCTATGGGGCCAACAGCAATCGGCTGACGCAGGTATCGGGCAATCAGAGCAATACCATCGCGATGGATGCCAACGGCAGCACGACAGGCAACGGCGTCAGTCAATTCAGCTATGACGCGCGCGGGCGCATGGTGTCGGCCAACACCGCCATCGGCCTTGTCAGTTACAAGATCAATGCCCTCGGTCAGCGCGTGCAAAAGATCACGCCGACCTCCACCACGGTGTTTCACTACGACGGCAACGGCAAACTGATCGCCGAGAGCACCGATGGCACGCTCACCGAATATATCTACCTGGACGATGTGCCGGTAGCGGTCCTGAAATGAGGAGGGCAGCGATGAACTTCAATAAATTGATGGTATTGGTCGTGGCACTGGTGTGGGCGGTTATGGGTCACAGTCCGGCTTGGGCGACGGATATATATTTTATTCAGACCGATCATCTGAACACCCCCCGCGCGGTCACCAACGAGAGCAACGTGCTCGTGTGGAAATGGGACAGCGACCCGTACGGCGCGGCACCGCCGAACGAGTCGCCCGCTGGCGCGCCCGCGTTCGTTTTTGGTCTGCGCTTTCCCGGACAGGTTTTTGACCGGGAAAGCTACTTGTATTACAACTACCATCGGGACTATGATCCGCAGACGGGGCGCTATATTCAGTCGGACCCGATTGGACTTAGTGGTGGCATCAATACCTACGGCTACGGTTTGGGGAATCCCATTTCCAATACGGACCCTCAAGGCTTGTTCGTTCCGCTAGTTATTCCATTTGTTTGTGCAGCCGGTGGGTGCGAGGCCGCCGGCATGGTTCTCGCAGGTGGGGCGTTATGGTGGGCAAATAATAACCCGATTGCAAATTCTGGCAAGGGGACAAAATCAGCTTCAGTTTCAGCGCCCAGTGAGTGCAAGGCCGACAACCAGGACCCGTGCGAAGAAATAAGGAAAAAGATTCGAGATACAAGAGCACAGCTTGACAAGCGACGAGCTGAGCTTTCCGCAGATCAATACGACCTTTACAATCGTGCTTATTCGGTGAATCCAGGCGGCGATCTTGCGGGTAAAGGAACTTATACTGGACATTTGGATATGATCAAGTCTGTCAGTACGGGTTTGGAGAGAATGGAGGCGAAAGCAAGAGCTATGGGTTGCCTCTAGGTGCGCAAAAAAACCTAGCTGATTGGGCAATTTCTTCGAGCAGTTGAAAGGTTTTGAATGGACAAAAGAATCGTAACCCAAGCGTTGGCAGACCGAATCCTGGAACTCCTTATAACGCAGACCCCGTTCCCGAGGGAGTCGTTTTATAGCGAAATACAAGATGACTTTCAGTCCCTTTTTATTTCCATTTCAGTCGATGACTTCCCGGAGGGGGAGGTGGAG